>JBFLXF010000164.1:0-5724 GCA_040757515.1 Actinomycetota bacterium | reverse complement strand
GGCGAGGTATTCGGGGTGCAGGTCGCAGGCCACGAGCTCCGGCCGCACGTCGAAGAGCCGGCAGTAGTGCTCGATCCCCTCCCGGAACGAGCGCAGGGTCTCGTAGTTCTCCAGGTCCCCGATGTGGTGGCTCAGGAAGACGTGGCGATCCTTCGCCACGCAGAAAGTGTTTTTCAGCTCGCCGCCGCAGGCCAGGATGTGCTGTCCGAAGCCCTCCGATACCCTGAGCGGCGCCGGAGCGTAGCCCCGCGAACGCCGGACCGGATAGGCATCCTCCCCGACGACCCGCACTACGGAATCGTCGCAGCGCATGTGGATGGGGCGGTTGTGGACGAGGAAGTAGTCGGCGATCTCCCCGAGCTGCACGAAAGCCTCCTCGTCCCGGTAGGCTATGGGTTCGTCGGAGTTGTTGCCGCTGGTCATCACGAGCGGGATGCCCGCGTCGCCGAGCAGCAGGTGGTGGAGCGGCGTGTAGGCCAGCATGACGCCTAAAGTGTTCTGGCGCGGCGCTACCTCCTCGGCGACCCCGCAGTCGTCCCGGCGCCGCAACAGGACTATGGGCCGCGCCGGGGAGGTCAGCAGCCGCTCCTCCTCCGGCGTGAGGTAGCAGAGCTGGCGGGCCTGCTCCAGGTCCCGGGCCATCAGCGCGAAGGGCTTGTCCTGGCGTACCTTGCGCCCCCGCAGCGTCCTTACCGCCCGCTCGTCGAAGGGGTCGCAGGCCAGGTGGTAGCCGCCGAGGCCCTTGATCGCCACGATGGCCCGTCCGCGCAGCATCCGCGCCGTGCGCGTAACGGGATCTTCCCTCTTGTCGCGCAGCTCGTTGCCGAAGCGGTCCACGAGCCACACGCGCGGCCCGCAGGCCGGGCAGGCGTTGGGCTGGGCGTGGAAGCGGCGGTCGGCGGGGTCATCGTACTCCCGCCGGCACTCGGGGCACATCGCGAAGCGCGCCATCGTGGTCGTGGCCCGGTCGTAGGGGACCTGCCGCGTTATGGTGAAGCGCGGCCCGCAGTTGGTGCAGTTGGTGAACGGGTAGCGGTAGCGGCGGTCGGCGGGGTCGAAAAGCTCCGAAAGACACTCCCCGCAGGTGGCGACATCCGGGGAGACGAGGGCCTGCCTTCGCAACCCCTCCCGGCTCTCCTCGATGCGGAACTCTTTTTCGTCCCGGATCGCGAGCGGACGCCAGCCCACCGCCTCCACCACGGCCAGCGGCGGGGCTTCCTCCCTTATCTCCCGCAGGAAGAGGTCCAGTTCTCCCGGAGGGCCCTCGGCCTCGATGTGGACCCCTTCGGCGTCGTTGCGGACCACTCCCGCCAGCCCGTGGCGGCGGGCCAGGGCGTAGATGAAGGGCCGGAAGCCCACGCCCTGCACTATGCCCCGGACCGAGACCTCCCAGCGCTCCCGGGTGGACATCCTCATGACGCTGGTCCTTCCTCAGATCGCGCGGAGGTTCTAGCGATGCTCACCCTCTCCGATCCCAAAAAAACTCGTTCGCAACTCGTGCTCCCTAACTCTACATTTTCCTTACTCGCAAGTACCTCTGGATCTCCGGCCACTGTACGGCCACCGCGGCTCCTGCTCCCAAGATTACCCCGAGGAGTACCAACTTCCTTCCCACGTAAAATCACCCCCTTCCTGTCTAGCTAAAACAGGGCTCAACGTTCAGGTCGCGCCTTCTCACCGCTCAGCTCCTCCACCAGCGACGCCACCAGGTTCGCTGCTTCTTCCACCGCCGCCTGCACCGGCTCGCTCAGCTCCATCAGCATGTCGTCGTAGTCCTCCCCGCTCAAAACCACCTGTGGCTCGCAGCCAACTACGAGGCTGCGGGTCGGGCGGGCGCCGAGCCAGCGGGAGAGCTTTATGACCTTCACCGGGTCCATGCCGTGGGTGTCCAGCGACACCTCTCCGTCGTCCTCGATCTCCGGCTCGATGAGATACACTGTCCCCGGCTTCCCGCCCCTCGGGGTGGCGTCTACGAAGACGACGACCTCGTAGTCATCTTGCAGAGCGTAGGCAAGGTCCATCCCACGGATACCGAAGTCCCGGACTTCCACGCTGTCGGGGAGGTTTAGCTCCGCCAAACGCTTCACCACCTCCACCCCGAACCCGTCGTCGCCGAGAAATATGTTTCCCACGCCCGCGATAAGCACGTGCTTATGACTCATCAGGTACCTCGAAATCCAGTGGTTCGATCTCCTCGGGGGAAAAGAAGAAGCGGTGGCCGAGGATACGAGCGTTCCCGAGGTCCCGGCCGGGATCGTCCTCCAGCGTGACGGCTATGTATATCCGGTGCTCGTAGTCCTGCTCGATCCCTTCGATGATGGCGACCTTCCCCTTGAGCGCGAGGTCCATGATGTCCCCGCCGGCACGCGGCCACAAAAGTACCCGGCTCCCCTTCATAACCTCCACGCCCTTAACGAGAACACTCTCGAGCGCGGGTCTCTCCTCGTGCTCGCGGAAGAAGCCCTCCAAGTTAGTCCCTCACCATCTTGAAATCGCGGATCGCCCCGTGCAGCTTCATGAGTTCCTCCGACGAGAGGGACTCGCACCTCTCCAAAATCTCTCGCGCCTTCGGGTCCGTGGCGCGCATCTCCTCTTTCTCCTCGTCCGTGAGGGTGAGGATATTCAGGATGAGCAGCTGGTCGATCTCGCCCCCGTCGAAGAGGTTGCCAGGACTTTCTGGCGCGACTTGCGGGTAGTCCGAGAGGATGATCGGGGACGAAAGCATCACCCTCCTCTCCCCCTCCTCCCCCACGAGCACCGGCCACGTTTTTATGTTCTCGCACCCTTCAGCGGCTTCTCGGAACTCCTCCGGCGGGTCCGTCATGGAGACGAAATCTCCCCCCTCCGCCTCCAGCACCGTGTGCGTCGAGACGAAGGTCTGTTTGAGCGTGCTCTCCCGGTCCTCGCCCTCCCACGGGGTGGTGTTGGTTATCCTGACCGTGAGCCTGAATACCCCCTCCCGCAGGGGCTCGGCGCCTACCTCCACCGCCCCGCGCAGCGAGCGCCACCGGCGCACCAGAGCTCCCGCGGCCTCCCCGGCGGGATCCGCCAGCGGCTCCTCGCTGCAGCCCGAAGGAATCTCTATCTCCGTCCGCTGCGGCGACTCCAGGTCCGAGAGTGTAAGCTTCTCGATCGCCACCTCCCGTTCGGTCGCTTCATCCCACGCGAGGTAGCGCTCTTCCCCGACCCGCAGTTCGTCCACGAACTCCAGGTCCTCGCCGCGCCTTTTCCCCACGTTTCGCTCGGTGACGTGCAGGAAACGGACCTTCACCTCGACGGCGGAGCTCTCGTCTCCCACGATTAGGCACTGGGTCTGCATGAGCCAGGGGTCGTCCCCGCCCCGGGCCTCACTGTACGCCCGGGGATAGACTCCTCCAAACGTCCAGCGCCGCTGGTTCTTCTTCGCCGAGCGGCGGTAGGGCCACAATACGTATCCCTCGTAGAGCACCGCATCGGCGATCTTCTGCACCGCGTCCACTTACCGCTCCACCCCCTGCTTGCTCTCTCGCAGCAAGGACTCCACGGCGGCTTCCCAGGTCGGGAGCCCCCTGCGAGCCTTGTATTCGTAGAGCCGGTCGAAAGCGTCTTTGCGAAGCCGGATCCAGGTGCTGTTGGGGAAGTAGTGCTCCATCATCTCCTTCCACACCCGGACCGGCAACCGGAACTCCGCCTCTTTCTCCCAGGAGATCCGCTCCACCTGCAAAAACCCGCCCTCCCCCGCGTAGAAGACCGTGCCGGTGAACAGGAACTCCAGCGGCACCTCCCCGTCCTCGAGGGCGTAGAAGTATTTGGCCGCGACGACCTCGAAATCGTATGTGCAGGTGACAGGCATGTCCACGACCACGCTGCCGGAGAACGGCGGGATCTGCACGGCAGTATGGGTCCAGAGCAGGCTCCGCAAAGTATCCTTCCACCTGCCCGGCTCGCCGAAGACCTCCAGGAGCCGCTCCTGTTCCCCAGCCTCGTAGTGGCGCCGCGTCGCCGCGATCCGGATCTGGGTATCCAGAGCAACGGAGCGGATGGGCTCCCCTTCCGGGTTTTCGACGCGCAGCTTGAAGAGCAGACTGGGGACGGCGGCGAACTCTTGGACCTCGACACCCTCTATCCCGAAATCCAGGTCAGCCACGTTCAGGCCGGTGGCAAGTTCGGGCTGTTAGGGTCTATGGGGTTCCTCCTCTCGGGGTTGATGCCCGTGGATTTCCGGGCCCGGGACCTCATGGTTGGGCGCCCTGCCCCTATCTCGCCGGTCGGGCGGAGACCAGGATCCTTCTCGACGCCACCGCGCTTGTTGCCCTGGGCCACCCCCGGCACGTGCGAGGGCGCGTCCGGCTTTACGTCCGGCTTCCCCACCCTCAGGTTGTGCTTTATGCTGCTCACTCGCAGCCTCCTCTACTCGGTGTCCTACACTACTTCTTCTCTCGCAACAGTCCTGGATCGCTCCCGCAACTTCTCGAAGAACCTAGCTATCTCCTCCCACACCTCCCTGCCGCCGCTCAGGCCCCTCCAGTTGGTCCGGATGAGCCCCACGAGGCCGTAGCACTCGTCTATGGGGACCAAGTAGTGCTCCCGCGCCTCCCGCACCCTGTTTACCAGGAGTGCCTCCACGTCCCGCTCCATCTCCTTCAACACCGGGTTCCGGCCCTCGAGTTCCTTCCAGGCGTTCAGTTTCAGGAGCGACTCTGTGGGTCCCATCGGGCTCGGGTAGAACGCCACCACCCTCCCGGCGGGCGTGCTATAGAAGAAGAACGCCATGTCCACCGGGACTCGCAAGTTCTCCCACTGCGCGTCGCTCATCTCGAAGCCTTCAAGGAAGAGGTGGCGATCAGGAACAAGCCGGTAACGGCCCTCGCTCGCGGCGTCGCTGTCGAAGAGGATGGAGCACGGCCGGCAGGCGCACAATATCTCCCGCGTGGAGACCTCCAGAAGATGGGCGTGCTCGGGCTCTATCAGCTCGCCGCACAGGTCGCAACGCTCCTTGGTGGCCTCCGTCGCTGCCTTTGCCGCCTTCTCCGACTCCTCTTCGGCGAACCTGCGCAGCGAGGAGAAGGTGGAGAAGGCCTTCCTGTTATCTCGCTGGACCATATGTCTCTCAGCCCACCGCGCTAGGCAGGGCGATCTTTACCATGCTTCGCCGCCCGGGGCCCTGTCTCTCCTCAACGATTTCCTCGTTCACGAGCAGCGGTATGGGCTCCAGGTGCAGCTCCGGATCTTCCGGACACCTCCCGGCCCGGCGCACGTCGTAGCGCCGCCCGCATCCCGGGCAGGCCAACTCGTCTGCTTCCAGATATCCTCCTTCTAGTGAGGCCCCACAGCCGGGGCAGAGGTCGTGGTACGCGTAGTAGTCTCCTCCGAGCCTCACGAAGAGCACCGGCTCGCCGGAGACCTCCTTGAGCAGCAGCCCGCTCCCGGTGAGCTGCGGCAACGCGCCCACGACCGTCCACGAGGTCCCATTCTCCTCCGGCTGCTTCCTCTTTCTTTGCAACGTCGGTCCGGCAACGAGGGGCGGCGCCGGCTGGGGTTCGGCCACGCCCTCGGCCTCGATCCCTTCAAGATCAGGGGCGGCCTTCTGGATGGCCTCCTCGATAGCCAGCTTGAGCGTCATGGTCGAGGACGGACAGCCACTGCAGCTCCCTTGCAGCCGCAGACGCGCCACGCCATTCTCCACGCCCAGCAACTCCACGTTCCCCCCGTGGGACTCGAGGTACGGGCGCACCTCATCCAAAG
>JBFLXF010000163.1:0-5726 GCA_040757515.1 Actinomycetota bacterium | reverse complement strand
TCTCGCCCAACAGGGAGCCTATGCCCTTTGTCCCCAGCACCGGCGCGACGAGAAAGAGGCCGAAGCCGAGGATCGCCGCGAAGCCCAAAGTCGCGGCGATCTCCTTTTTCGAAAGGTCCTCCTCCTCGCCCAGAGCTATGTTGGTCGAGAGGGTGAGGGCCTTCATCCCGAGCCAGAGCGTCTCGCCCAACGAAAGGGCACCCCGGATGATGGGCATCCGGAAGAGCCGGCTCTTCTTCGTTACCGAGCGGAACCGCTCGGCCCGCAGATCCACCTCTCCGTTCGGGGTGCGGACGGCCATCCCCCAGAAGTTGGGGGAGCGCATCAGGACGCCCTCCATTATGGCCTGCCCGCCGACCCTCATCTTTCGAAAGTCCTTACCTGTTCTGGCGGGCGCGGCGCCGGTTTTCGAACCGCTGTACCCGGCCCCCGGTGTCGACGATGCGCTGGCGGCCCGTGTAGAACGGGTGGCACGCCGAACAGACGTCCACCGTGATCGTGTCGCCCGCCGTCGAGCGGGTCTCGAACTCGTTGCCGCACGTGCAGCGCACGAGCGTCTTCGTGTACTCCGGGTGTATACCCTGCTTCATGAGAAACCTCCGTGTTCTGTGCAACCCCTATAGTTTATTACCCCTGTAAAGGGCGTAGAGGGCGGTCGCTGAAAGCAACCACCCTCTCTGCGCGCTGCCTGCGCTATCCGCGGACGCGCTGCAGCTCACGCAGGAACTCGGCGTTCGTGCGCGTCTCCTTGAGCTTCTGGATAAGGAGCTCTATCTTCTGGGAGCTCTCCAGGGCGTTGAGGATGGTGCGCACCTGCCAGACCCTCTGCGCCTCGCCCGGCTCCATGAGGAGCTCCTCCTTTCGCGTCGAGGAGTCCTCGATGTTTATGGCCGGGTAGATCCTGCGGTTCGCCAGCTTCCGGTCGAGCCTGAGCTCCATGTTGCCCGTGCCCTTGAACTCCTCGAAGATGACTTCGTCCATGCGGCTGCCGGTCTCCACGAGCGCCGTCGCCAGGATGGTGAGCGAGCCGCCGTTCTCGATGTTCCTCGCCGCCCCGAAGAACTTCTTGGGCGGATAGAGGGCGGCCGAATCTACACCACCGGAGAGGATACGTCCGCTCGCGGGGGCCGCCAGGTTGTAGGCGCGGGAGAGGCGCGTGATCCCGTCGAGCAGCACGACCACATCCTCACCCTCCTCCACGAGCCGCTTCACGCGCTCAAGCACCAGCTCCGCGACGGCGATGTGGTTCTCCGCGGGCTGGTCGAACGTCGAGGCGACCACCTCGGCCTCCGGAATGCTCCGCTGCCAGTCGGTGACCTCCTCCGGCCGCTCGTCGGCGAGCAGCACGATCAGCTTCACGTCCGGGTAGTTGGCGGCGATGGACTGAGCGATCTGCTGCATGATCGTGGTCTTCCCCGCCTTTGGCGGTGAGACGATCAGGCCGCGCTGCCCTTTGCCGATGGGAGCCACGAGGTCTATGACGCGCGGGGCGATGTCGTTGGGCTTCCACTCGAGTCGGAGTCGCTCGTTCGGGTAGAGCGGCGTCAGATCGTCGAAGTTCGGGCGCCAGCGGCCCTTCTGCGGCTCCTTGCCGTTTACCGACTCGATGCGGACCATCGCCGGGTACTTCTCGCCCTCGCGAGCAGGCCGGATCTGGCCGACGATGTAGTCTCCGCGCCGCAGGTTAAAGCGCCTGATCTGAGAGGTAGAGACGTAGACGTCGTTCTTGCCCTGGCTGTAGCCGCTGGTCCTCAAGAAACCGAACCCGTCCGGAAGCACGTCCAGAATCCCGCTCTGGATCTGCTCGCCGCCCCGCTGCTTCTCCTGGCGCTGCCCCTTCTCCTGGCGGCGCTCCTCGCCCCGCTGCTCCTGCCTGCGCTGCTCCTCAGCGGTCTTCTCCGGCTTCGGAGCCTCCGGGGCCTCGACGGCACCGTCGGCGCTCGTCTCTTCGACGGTCTGCGGTGCTGCCTGTTCCACCGCCCCCTCGCCGTTCGGCGCGGGGGGCGCCGCGGTCGCGCCATTGGCCTGCTGAGCGGCCTGTTCGGTCGCCACCTTGTAGATCATCTGCGCCAGCTCCGGCTTGCGGTACTTACGATACTGCTGGATGCCGAGCTGGGAGGCGATCTGGTGCAGATCGCTCAGCTTCTTGCGCTCAAGGGTCGAAAGTTCGGTCATGCTCCACCTCTCCTAACGTGCGATGCGAAAGCGTCGCCCTTCGTCTCGGAATCTCTCAAAGCTGGAATCCCTGCAAGCCCGCCTCGGGCTCGAGGGCATGGATGGTATCCATGAATCTTATCATACGGGGGCGGCTCGACATCACGATGGTGTGTGTCCTCCCGCCGCCCCGGAAGTACCTGACGCCGTTGAGGGTCTCTCCGGGCGTTATCCCCGTCGCGGCGAAGACTACGTCGTCGCCGCGGATGAGGTCGTCGGTGCCGAGTTTGCGCTCCGGGTCATCCAGCCCGTACTCCTTCAGCTTCTCCACCTGCGAGCGCTGCGTCGGCCACATCCGGGCCTGTATCTCTCCGCCCAGACACTTTATAACCGCCGCCGCGAGCACTCCTTCCGGCGCCCCGCCGATCCCGATGACGGCGTGCAGCTCGGCCCCCCGCAATCCCACGGCTATCGCGGGGGTGAGATCTCCCTCCTGCCGCATGTGTATGCGCGCGCCGGTGGAGCGGATCTCCTCTATGAGACCTTCGTGCCGCTCCCGATCCAGGACAGCTACCGCTATCTCCTCGGGCCTGCGGTTCATGGCGTCGGCTATGGCCAGTATGTTCTCCGAGGCCGTGGCGTCTATGTCTATCTTCCCCCGCGCCCGCGGCCCGACGATAAGCTTGCTCATGTACATATCCGGCGTCCGGAACATGCTCCCTTTGGGCGCCGCAGCTACCGCCGCTATGGAGCCCTCCTGCCCCTTGGCGAGCAGCGAGAGCCCCTCGATGGGTTCCACCGCGAGATCCGCCTCCACCTCTCCGGAGCCGAGCCTGTCCCCCAGGTTCAGAACCCCGGGGCGCACCTGCAGCGGTCTTACGCGCCCGCTCTCGTCGGTTCTCTGCTCCCGCAGTATCGCGACCATTCCGGCGATGGAGATGCTCTCGAGCTCCTCGCAGAACGTCCGCGCCGCGAGGGTGTACGCCTCTTCTTCGGCGCCCGAGCCCTCGAAACGCCCGGCCCGTAGGGCTACCCTCTCCGTGACGGTGGCGAACTGTATCGCCGCTGAAGATATCGACCCCGAACGGTCCTCTGACGAGCTAATGGAGATCCACCCAACCTCTCCGTCCCGCCACGTCCGGCGCGACGCACCTGCGCGGGACCCTCCTCTAAGAACGGCTACAGGATGGCTCAGATCCGGCAGAATCTATAAGCCAGCATCTCGGATGTCCGCATTATACCGCGTCCCCCCGCCTGCGACCACTCTCTGAGAGCTCCGCGACGGCCTCCCGCGCCAGCCGCAAGAGCGCTCCGTCGAGTTCCTCGCCCACCGGGTCGTTGTCGCAGTAGAACACCGGCTTGCCCTCCTGTGCCCCCCGCCTGGTAACCACATCCACCGCTGCGGCCTTTATCTCCGTGAGGTAGGCGTCGGCACCCTCGATGTCCTCCAGGTCGGCGGCGAGCTTTCTGCGGTCGGAGAGATTCCCAGACGCAGCCACGATCTCGCACCCGTAAGTCTTCTCCAGGTGCCGCGAGAGTTTCTCCAGCACCGCAGGCGGGGCCGTCGAGACGTAGGCCAGCCGCACTCCCTCGATCTCCCCTACAGGCCGGGGCCGGAAGACCACAGGGATAACGGGCAGATCGGGCCTCACCCCCCGGACGGCCTCCACGATCCCGCGCACCCTCTCCTCCGTAGCCATCGGCTCCTCGCTCATCGTGAGCAGCATGAGATCCGAGAGGAGCAGGCGGTAAGTCCCGAGAAAGCCGGCGATGTACTCCGGATCCTGGTGCGCCCCCGCGACGAGGACGCGTCGCTCGACAGCGACCGGCGGAATGGCCGCCCCCGACCCGTCAAAGACGGTAACGTGAGTATCGAGGGCGTTGGCGATACGCGCCCCCTCCAACACGTTGGAGACGAAGGGCTCCCCTGCCAGTCCGCCGCCGCACCGGCGGCACCCCACGGTAACGACGCGGCTGAGAGCCGCGGTCTCGTAGTAGTCGCTCGCGGCGTGCGACCCGCGCTCAAGGGCCTCCAGAAGATAGTCGCTGCCGACCTCCATCCTGTGGCCCTCGATCACCTCCGGCTCCGGCGGCCCTCCACGCCCCATCGAGACGACCCCCGGATCAAAGCCCTCCCGGGCGAGCAGCCGCGCCAGATAGCCCGAGATCGCCGTCTTGCCGACCCTCTTGCCAGTCCCGATGACAGCGAGCGAAGGCTTGGCGGAGACGTCGTGGAGCTCAGGCGGCCTCAGCTCGAAGTCGCTTCCGATGTAGCGGGCCCCGGCCGCGAGAGCGAGCGAGGCGATCCTCATCCTCTCCCTGTAGCCCACCACCGGCTCGTCGGAGAGGTCCACCACCGCGTCCACCGCGTACCGCGAGAGGGCCTCTTCAACGGCCGATACAGGATCGTGGTCGGTGACGAGCGGCAGTCCGTAGTCGGCGCCCGCCTTTATCTTCTCCGTGCCCCCTAGGAAGGCTGCGGCCACGCCCTCTGCGCCTAAAGACGCGCGCACCGCGCACATGGCGTCCATCACCACCGGCGGGTAGTGCTCGCCGTCTATCAGAAAGAGCGTTCGCAAAGGCTGCCTACTCCCGGCGGACGGCGACTTCGGAGTCGGTGGTGACCTCGGAGTCTATGCCCTCCTCCCAACGCGAGTACTCGCGCGTCACCGAGTCGAAGTCCACGGTCAGCTCCCGTTCCTTAAACGGGTACTTGCGAAACACCCTCACCCGACCGGCCTCGATCTCGATGATGTTGTAGCAGGGGCGCGTGTTGCCGCGCAGGCGCGTCGTGGAAGCCGTTCCGGCGTTGACTATAAACATGTTCTCCAGTTTCCAGGAGTACGGGACGTGCTTGTGGCCCGAGAGCACCAGGTCCACGCCCACGTCGTCAAGAAGCTCCAGCACGTCGCCCGCATCGAAGATGATGTTCCGCTCACGGCCCGTACCGGGGATGGGAATGAGGTGGTGGTGGATCACGAAGATCTTCAGTCGCTCCCCCGCCCCCTCGAACGCCTTTCGGATAAACTGGTAATGTTCGCGCCCGACGCGCCCGTCGTTCAGATCCGGCTCCGAGGAGTCCACCCCGACCATGACCGCCTCCTCGAAGTCCAGCACCGAGTAGCGCTCTCCGAAGAGCCGCTCGAAATGCAGGTAGCCTACGTTGCGCGAGTCATGGTTGCCGGGGATTACCATCACGTGCTCGCACCGGAACTGCCGCACGTACTCCGCCGCCGTCTCGAACTCCTGGCGGTAGCCGGCATTAGTCAGGTCTCCGGAGACGACGACCGCCGTCGGGTTCAAGTTGTTTATCTCCAGAATCGAGCGCTCCAGCAGGTCCGGTATGAAGTACGGGCTGCCGCAGTGGATGTCCGAGATCTGGCAGATCGTCAACCGGCCTTGGGTGCTCATGCTCTCCCCGCAACTAATGGACCATGCAACCGTTTTTCAGTATAGCAGAGCCGGTTCTTTGCTCTCCTGAGCAGAGCGGCGTCACATCTTCTGTGGAGCCTCGACCCCCAGAAGCTCGAGACCGGCGGCAAGCACGACCCGGGTAGCGGCGCACAGCGCGA
>JBFLXF010000162.1:0-5736 GCA_040757515.1 Actinomycetota bacterium | reverse complement strand
CCCCGTGCGCGCCGCCTCGGCGGGCTACATCGTCGTGGTGCAGGACGTCCGCGGGCGCTTTACCTCCGAGGGCGAGTTCGGCTCCTTCCCGCAGGAGTTCGAGGACGGCCACGACTCCGTAGAGTGGGCCTCGAGGCTGCCGGGCTCCGACGGGCAGGTGGGGATGTGGGGCCTCTCGTATTTCGGCAAGACGCAGTGGCACGCAGCCGTCGCTCGGCCGCCGTCTTTGAAGAGCCTCGCGCCGGGGCAGACCTGGGGCAACCACCTCAACGGCGCGAGCCTGCGCGGCGGGGCGCAGGAGCTCGGGCTCATCCAGTACTGGGCGCAGGGCTCCATCGCCCCGCACGACCTCTTCCGACGCTGCGCCGGGGATGAGGAGGAGATCGGCAGGAGGCTCCCGGAGCTGATCCGGATCATCGACGAGATCCTGTCCGGAGGCGGCTACGAGGCGCTGCCGCTCTCGAAGCTCCCGGACCCGGAGGGACTCCTCCCGGCCCTCGGCCTCGGGCGCGGCGTGGAGGACGGCGTCTGGGAGGTCGTAAACATAGACGGCAGGTACGGCCTCGTGGACGTCCCGAGCTTCCACATCGGCGGCTGGTACGATTGCTTTATCGGGGAGACCTTGCGGCAGTACGAAGCCATGCAAGAGCGGGCCGAAGAGGCGGGGATGCGCCCGCCGCGCCTGCTCGTCGGGCCGTGGACGCACGCGGACTTCGGGAGCACTCAAGGAGAGATGGACTTCGGCATCGGCAGCTCCGGCTTCTGGCTGAACCACCGGGACGACCTCACCGACCGGCACCTCCGCTGGTTCGACGCCACGCTGAAGGGCGAGGAGGCCGCCATCGAAGAGACGCCGCCGGTCGAGGTCTTCGTGATGGGCGAGGATCGCTGGCGCGGCTACGAGCGGTGGCCCGTCCCCGGGGCCCGCGAGGAGGAGTGGTACCTGCACGCCGGAGGTGGTCTCTCGCGCGAGAGGCCGCAGCGAAGCGAGCCCGACGCCTACGACTACGACCCGCGCGACCCGGTGCCCACGGTCGGAGGCGCGATCCTGCTCGCCCCCGTCCACCGCCCCGGTGCCCGCGACCAGCGCGAGATCGAGGAGCGCCCGGACGTGCTCGTCTACACGAGCGATCCGCTGCCGGAGGACTACACGGTGCTCGGCCCGGTCCACGCAACGCTCTTCGCCGCCTCTTCGGCGCCGGACACCGACTTCGTCGTGCGGCTCGTGGACGTGCATCCCGACGGGCGGGCCATCGGGCTCACGGACGGCATCCTGCGGGCGAGCGCCCGCGAGAGCTACCCGGAGCCCGGCGTGATCCGGCCTGCGAGGTCGAGCCCCATCGAGCCCGGCGAGGTCTACGAATACGCCATAGATCTGTGGGCCACCGGGATCACCCTCCGTGCCGGGCACCGCATCCGGGTCGAGGTGACCTCGAGCTCGTTCCCGCGCTGGGACCGCAACCCGAATACCGGCGAGAGCGGCCCGAGCGCCTCGCGCACCGAGGTGGCGCGGCAGAGGGTCTTCCACGACCCCGCCCGCCCGAGCCGCGTCACGCTGACCGTCGTCGACGACTGAGGAGGAAGAGTGCCAGAACCCGTGATACTGGAGGCCGTAAGAACCCCGTTCGGGCGGCGCGAAGGAGCCTTCCGCGAGACGCGCCCGGACTCCCTGCTGGCCCGCGCGCTCGTCGGGCTCGTCGAGAGGTCGGGGGCGGACCCCGCGGCGGTGGAGGACGTGATCTGCGGCTGCGTCACCCAGACTGGCGAGCAGGGCGCCAACGTCGGGCGCCTCGGCGTCATGCTCGCAGGCTTCCCCGCCGAGGTGCCCGCCGTCTCCATAAACCGCATGTGCGGCTCGAGCCAGCAGGCGATTCACTTCGCAGCCCAGGCGATAGCCGCGGGCGATATGGCCTACGCCATCGGCTGCGGTGTCGAGAGCATGACGCGCGTACCCATGTTCTCCGACCTCGGCGGCGTCCCGGACGCGGGTTCCGTCTTCGGGAGGCTGAACCCCGAGCTGCTCGAGAAGCAGGAGCTCATCCACCAGGGCGAGAGCGCCGAGCGGATCGCCGAACGGTGGAAGATAACCCGCGAGGACGCCGACTCTTTATCCGCCGAGAGCCACCGGCGGGCGAGCGCAAGAACCGAGCACCCCGAGATCCTCCCTACCCGCGCCCTCGATGCGGAGGGGAACGAGATCGAGCTCACCTCCGACGAGGGCGTCCGCCGTAACGTAGACCCGCAGAAGATGGGCGCCCTCAAGACCGTCTTCCGTCCCGAGGGAGAGGGAATCGTCACCGCCGGCAACTCCTCCCAGATCTCCGACGGCGCCTCCGCGGTGCTCGTCGGCGACCGCGAGCGGGCCGAGGCCGACGGGCTGCGCCCGAGGGCGCGCTTTCTGGCACGGGTCGCCGTGGGGGACGACCCCACCATGCAGCTCACCGGCGTCATCCCCGCCACCCGTCTCGCCCTAAAGCGGGCCGGGATCTCCATCCGGGACCTCGACTGGATCGAGATAAACGAAGCCTTCGCCACCGTCGTACTCGCCTGGGCAGCTGAGCTGGAGCCCGATATGGACAAAGTAAACCCCTGGGGCGGTGCCATAGCGCACGGCCACCCGCTCGGGGCTACCGGCGGCGGGCTGATGGCGAAGATGGTCGCCGGGCTGGAGGCCACAGACGGCCAGCTCGGGCTGCAGGTGATGTGCATCGGGCATGGGATGGCGACCGCAACCGTTATCGAGCGGGTGGGGGGCTGACGCCGCCTCGAGCCCCCCGCTCCGGCAGGACGCAGTAGGCCCCCGCGGAGAAGCCGACCGGCCGCACCCCGAAGACGCGGTTGAAGCGCGCCCGGTAGTTCTCCCACGCGATGGCAGCGGCCAGCTCTACGAGCTGTGCCTCATCGAAGTGAAGGCGCAGCCTCTCCGAGAGCTCCGGCGGGATCTCCACGGGGGTCTCGGCCATCTCCTCGGCCAGCGCGATCGCCAGCCGCTCCTCCTCCGAGAAGGCCTCGCTCTCCCGGTAGCGCGGCAACTCGCGAAGCTGCTCCTCGGTGACGCCAAGCTCTCTGCCCACGGCAGAGCCGATGTCCATTCAGAAGGGGCACCCGATGAGCGAGCTCGTCTTGAGCTCGGCTAGAGCCTTGATGCGGCCGTTTACCCGTCCGCTCGCCAGCAGCGCGGTCTCGTAGGTCCCCACCGCCGCCAAGAGCGCGGGCCTCTTTAGCAAGAGACGCAGCACGTCGGGAACCCGGTCATAGCGGGTCCGGAAGAAGACCTTGAGCGGAGCCAGCACGTCGCTTGGTCTCACGACATTCCTCCTCTTCTAGCCGTCGAGGGGCCTCAGCTCGATATGCACGGTCCTGTAGCCCCGCAGGCGGTGGAGCAGCGGGACCAGAAAGCCCTGCAGGACCGGGTACTTGCGGGCGAGGAGCCTCGCGGCACGGTCCGCCTCCTCGCCGGCGAGCACCCTGGCGCGGGCCCGGATCGCCGGTCCGGTGGGCCTGCCGCGCGGCGTGGAGGGCGAGATCTCGACCTCGGAGTTGTTGCGGATGCGCCGGAGCTTCCAGGCCGTATCCCAGGTGCGGGTGAAGGCGCGGCCTCCGTCCACCACGATGCTGACCGGCGTCCCCACCGGGGTACCGTCGCGCTTGTAGGTGGTGAGCAGGACCGCCCACTGGTTGACAAACGGTTCGAGAGTCAGCTTCGGGATCATCGCTCGACCTCCCCTAACGGCGGGATACTCCGGAGCTTCTCCGGGTTGACCACGAGGCGGATGGCGGCGATACGACCCCCGGAGGAGATGTCGAAGACCGCCGCCCCCTGTGGGCTTCCGTCGGCGTGGTAACTGATAAACCCCGGCTGGCCGTTGACGCGAACGAAGCGGACCACGAGTCCCTCCGGCGCTCTGACGGTCACGCCCAGCAGGAACCGGGCCACCCTGTCGGAGCCGTAGATGGGATTGCGCGCCGCGCGCACCCTGCCGCCGCCGTCCGTCCAGAGGGTTATCTCCTCGGACATCATCCGGAGCAGTCCCTCCATATCACCGCTCATGCAGGCCTCGACGAACCGTCTCACCAGCCTCTCTCCATCCTCGGGGGCGGGATCGAAGCGGGGACGGCGCGCGGCGACCGACTGCCTGGCGCGGCGGGCGATCTGGCGGCAGTTGGCCTCGCTCTTGCCGACGATCTTCGAGATCTCGGCGTAGTCGTAGTCGAAGACCTCCCGCAACAAAAACACCGCCCGCTCGACCGGCGAGAGGCTCTCAAGCAGCACCAAAAACGCCATCGAGAGTGTCTCGTCGAGGACCGCAGGATCCGCCGCGGGCTCCACAACGAGCGGCTCCGGCAGCCACGGACCGGCGTACTCCTCCCGGCGTGCCCTCGCCGAGCGAAGGTGGTCTATGCAGAGCCGCGTCACCACCGAGGTGAGGTAGGCCTTCGGAGACCTCACCTCCCCGGCCCTCCGCCAGCGCACGAACGCCTCCTGCACGGCGTCCTCGGCGTCCATGACGCTCCCGAGCATCCGGTAGGCGATGGAGAACAGCAGGGGCCGGTGCTCCTCGAAGACCTCGTCCCGAATCATCGCGCCTCCGTTTCGGCGAGGCCGCCGGTGGGCCCTGGCTCACCCGCCCCCCGAGAGAACTTGCGCGCAGCCCAGATCCCGACCACGAGCCCGAGCCCGTCCAGAAGCACCAGAAGCGCCGCCGAGGCCCGGAAGGCCGTCTGCCAGGCCCCCGGCTGCAGGGTGAGAGCGTTGTCCGGGCCGGGGATCAGGAAGTGGTACGCGACCCCGAAGGCGAGGGATCCCGCCATCGAACCGGCGAGCAGCCACGCCCCCGCCCGGCAAAACCGTCCCCAGAGCAGCAGCGCCGCCACGAGCGGGGCCAGAAAGATGACCACGAACACGTAGGCTCGCTGCCAGGCTACGAGCGGTACCCCGTGTCCGGCATGGGAGACCCCGTGCAGCAAGTTCCCCGCCGTCACCAGCGCCACCGCGAGCGTCCCGTACAGAGAGCCGTCTTGCGCATCGTTCGCCTCGCTCCTCCATGTTACTCCTCACGGACAAGACGAGACGGCGAGGCGCGGTGTGACACGGGAGAGGTCCAGAGGTGAGCGGGCGGTTATCCTCCCCCGGTCTTCAGCGCGCCCATCACTCCTTTAGGGATACGCGCAGCACGCCCGCTGGAGAGCCTGATGCAGGCATGCCGGGTGTAGCCGGTCGCGACCGCCGCGCCGCCGCGCAAGACCTCGTAGTCGAAGCGGAGTGAGGCACGCCCGAGCTCCGAGAGCCGGGTGCCCAGGACCAGCTCGTCGTCGAAGCGGGCGGCGCGGTGGTAGAAGACCCGCGCCTCGACAACGACGAAGCCGTAGCCCTCCCGCTCCAGCTCAGCGTAGGAGAGTCCGGCATCCCTCAGCCACTCGACGCGGCCTACCTCGAAGTAGGAGAGGTAGCTTGCGTTGTTGACTATCCCCTGCGCGTCCGTCTCGGAGTAGCGGACCCGCAGGACGACCTCGCCTCTCAGCGTCCCTCGAAGGCCGGCTTGCGCCGCTCGATAAACGCGCCCATCCCCTCACGGGCGTCCTCGGTGGAGAACAGCAGCGAGAACTGGTCGGCCTCGTACTCCAGCCCGCCGACGAGGTCCACGTCGAAGGCGCGGTTCGCGGCGGCCTTGGCGTGCCGGACGGCGATGGGCCCGTTGGCGGAGATCTCGGCGGCCACCTCCCTGGCGGCCTTCA
>JBFLXF010000161.1:0-5750 GCA_040757515.1 Actinomycetota bacterium | reverse complement strand
GATGGTCTTCGGGCTCCTCTCCCGTCCCATGCGGCGCTACTCCCTCTCTACGCCCCTGGTGGCCCTCCTGGTCGGCGTGCTCTTCGGCCCGGCTTTGCTCGGCGTTCTCGACCCGGTTGCGTGGGACGATCAGCAGATGATCCTGGAGCAAGCGATGCGTCTGACGCTGGCCGTCTCGCTCATGGGGGTAGCTCTGCGCCTGCCCGAGATCTTCCCCATCCACGCGCGGAGCACGCTGGCGGTGCTCCTCCTGCTTGTGATGCCGCTGATGTGGATGACGAGCGGGCTCCTGGTCTACCTCTTTCTGGGCGTGCCGTTTCTCGCGGCCCTGTTGATCGGCGCCGTGGTGACGCCCACCGATCCGGTCGTCGCCAGCACCATCGTTACCGGGGACGTGGCCGAGAGGAACCTGCCTGCCCGCCCGCCTGCGCCACACGCTCTCGGGCGAGTCGGGCGCGAACGACGGGCTGGCCTACCCGCTGGTCTTTCTGCCGATCCTGCTCATGACGCGCCCGCCCGGAGAGGCCGTGACGCACTTTCTCGTGCACACCCTGCTGCTGGAGGTGGGGCTCGCCGTCCTGTTCGGCGGGGTCGTCGGCTATCTCGCGGGGATGTTCATGGAGTAGGGTGAGGGCCGCGAGACGATGGCCGAGGGCTTCTTCCTGATATACACCCTCGCCCTCTCGCTCGCCGTGCTCGGCGGAGCGAAGCTGCTCGGCAGCGACGGTATCCTCGCGGTCTTCGTGGCCGGCCTCGCCTTCGACTTTGCCGTGAAGGGAGACCGGGCGCAACAGCGCGACGTGCAAGAATCGGTTACGCGCTTCTTCATTCTGCCGATCTTCGTGCTGCTCGGCATGATGATACCCTGGCAGGGGTGGGCCGAGCTCGGCTGGCGCGGACCGGCGCTCGCCATCGCGGTGTTGCTGCTACGTCGGATACCCTGGTTGCCGGCGATGAGCCCGCTGATGAATTGGGTGCGCCGACCGGGCGACGCGTTCTTCTTGGGATGGTTTGGTCCCGTCGGCGTCGCCGCACTCTACTACGCCAACCTCGCGCTGCGCGAGACGGGGATAGAGGCTGCGTGGACGGCGGGGACGCTCATCATCTGCGCCTCGGTTCTGGTCCACGGTCTCAGCGCCACCCCGCTGTCGAGGCTGTACGGCAGACGCACCGGCGAGGGAGGTTAGGGGGACGAGAACTTGTACCCGGCGCCGCGGACGGTGATGAGGTAGCGGGGGTTCTTGGGGTCCGGCTCTATCTTCTTGCGGATGTGCTGGATGTGGACGTCGGCGGCACGAGCCTCCCCGTAGAACTCTCCGTTCCACAGATGGCGCATTATCTGCTCGCGCCCGTAGACCCGCCCCGGCGAAGAGGCCAAGAGCGCCAGCACATCGAACTCCTTGGCGGTCAGCTCAGCCTCCTCGCCGTTTATGATCACGCGCCTGCCGGAGAGGTCCACCTCCAGCCCCGGGAACCTCAGGCGCTCCCCGCGCCCGGCGGCGCTCCGCTCGTCGAGGCGACGGCGCCTCAGGTGCGCTCTCACGCGGCTTACCAGTTCGCGGGGCCTGAACGGCTTGGTGACGTAGTCGTCGGCCCCGACCTCCAGGCCCACCACCACGCTCGTCTCGTCGTCGCGGGCGGTGAGCATGATGACGGGCGCCTCCGAGGAGGGGTAGCCGCTCTCCCTGAGCCGACGGCACACCGAGATGCCGTCGGTGCCCGGCAACATGACGTCCAGGATCACCAGATCGAAGTCCGCCGGGCCGCGGAGCGCCTCCAGGGCCTGCTCGCCGTCCTCGGCGGTCTCGACCCGCATGCCTTCACGCGTGAGGGCGTGCTCGACGACGTCCCTGACGGCCGCGTCGTCCTCCACGACGAGAATCCTAACCATCCCTGACCTCCGGCAAGCTTACCTCTACCGTAGTCCCGACCCCCTCCTCGGACTCTATGGAGATCTTACCCCCCATGCGCTCGATCAATTCCTTGCAGATGGGGAGCCCCAGCCCGAAGCCTCCCGCCCTGCCCCGGTAGAACCGCTCGAAGACGTGCGGAAGGTCTTCCTCGCTTATGCCCTCTCCCTCGTCCCGCACCGCTACGCGGCCCCCGTCCATGCGCAGCAGAACGCGCTTGCCCGGCCCGGAGTGCCTGATGGCGTTGCTAAGCAGGATGAGGATGGCCTGCTCCAGCCACCCGGCGTCCGCGCGTATCCTCCCTCCCTCTCCCTCGACGCGGATCTCGAGCCCCGAGCTATCGGCGAGGGGCTCCATGCGCCCGGCGCTCCTTCTGACCGCCTCTTCCAGGTCCACCTCGGAGATCTCCGGGTCGCGCAGGTCCCAGCCCGTCCGGGCGAGCCTCAGCAGCGTGTCCGAGAGCCGCTGCATCCTCTCGGCCTCGGAGCGGATGTGTTCGAGGAAGCGCTTGCGCACCTTCGGGTCGTCCCGCTCCTCGGTGAGCAGGAGGTCCGAGGCGCCGAGAATGGTAGTGATCGGGGTCCTCAACTCGTGGGCTGCGTTGGCGAGGAAGCGTTGCTGGTTCTCCTCCAGGCGCCGCCCCTCGGAGAGGTCCTGAAGTACGACCAACACCCCGCCCCGGTGCTCGTCGAAGGCCGCCATGCGCTCCAGGTTGACACGGAAGAACGTCTCCCCGATCCTGGCGCGCGCCTCGCCGCACTCCCCTCCTCTGGCGCAGCGGGCGACGGCCGCGCGCAGGTCGAAGTCCGCAAAGGGGTTCGGCACCTTCCGCTCGTCCTTCTCCCGGATCTCTCTTGCGATCCCCAGCATCTCCCGGGCCGTCTGGTTGGCGAACATCAGCTCGCAATCCAGGTTGGCGGCGAGCACGCCCTCGTTGAGGTTGTTGAGGATAGCGTCGAGGGTCTGACGGCTCTCTCTCAGGCGGCTGAAGGTTGCTTCGAGCCTGGCGGCCATCGAGTTGAAGGTCTCGGCCAGTTCGCCCAGCTCGTCGCCGTAGCCGGGCTCTATCCTGGAGGAGAGGTCTCCCTGCTCTATGGCCCGCGCTCCTAGAGTGAGGCGCTCCACCCGCCGGCTCAGGAGGGTGGCGACCAGCAGCATAAGTCCGCCCCCGATCGTCAGGGCTATCGCGGCGGCCTCGATGGTACTGCGCGAGAAGATCTCCAGCACCGCCGCCTCGCCCTGCCCGGAGACGTAGACTACGCCTCCGGCGACATTGCCCTCCCGGATCACCGGCACCGTCGCCACCTGCCGCTCTCCGACCTGGCGGTTGATGCGCATCCCGCTGGCTGCCGCCTCGATCACCTCCGGGGGCGGAGAGGACAGCATCCGTTGGCCCGCGCGGGCCACCACGTTTCCCTCTTCGTTGACGTACAGCGCCTCTCCGCCCCCGGACCTCGCCGCCAGCTCCAGCGCGTGGGCCAGGCCCTGCCGGTCTGTTCGGGCCACGGCGCTGGCCGCCGCCGCCCGCGCTACCACCCGGCTCTCAGAGTACTCCGAGAGCCGGGAGCGGGTCGCCTGCAGCCCGTAGAGGAGGACCGTCGCGATGGAGAGAAGCACGATGAGTACCGCCACCGCAGGCATCCATATGCGGAACCTCAACCCCACGCACGGATTCTATACCTGCGTCCGGAAGCGGGACTCTCCGCGGACGCCGGCGTCTCGCAGACCTTTAACCGAAGCTTTACCGAAACCTTGCCGCGCGTTAAGGAGGTTTGGGGAACATGAGGTTCGGCGGAGGCTGGCGGCACCGGTGAAGGGAGATGCGGATGTCCTCCCGGACAGTTTGCGAGGATGATCGCTCCGGAGATCGGGCGTTCGCCCTGCTCCTGTTGGTGCGTTACTTCGAGCGGATAGGCGGCGAGGAGCTCCTCGGAAGGGAGGAGGAGGCCTCGCTCATGCGGCGGGCCGGGGAGGGCGACAAGAAGGCGCGCCAGAGGCTTATCGAGAAGAACCTTCGCCTCGTGGTGAGCGTCGCCAAGAAGTATCGCGGCTACGGGCTGCCCTTTGAGGATCTCATCCAGGAGGGCAACATAGGGTTGATGAAGGCGGTAGAGAAGTTCGACCCCGAGAGGGGCTTCAGGTTCTCCACCTACGCCACCTGGTGGATTCGTCAGGCGGTCCAGCGGGCGGTCGCGGACAAGGGCCGCACGATCCGGGTGCCGGTCTACAGGGCGGAGATGATCCGCGCTCTGGCCCGCGCCCGCGCCACGCTCCTGATGGATCTCGGGCGCGAGCCGTCGGAGGACGAACTCGCCTGCGAGCTGGGCTGGGAGCCGGAGGAGGTCCGCCTCACCGCGGAGGTCGCGCCGGACGCAACGAGTCTGGACCGGCCCGCTGGTGGCGACCCGGATGGCGACTCTCTGGGAGCATTTCTCGAGGACGAGCGCGAGACCGGCGTCGATGAGGCGGCGTTGCGGGCGGTGGAGATCGAGCGCCTGCGCGAAGCGGTGGCCGGACTGCCCGAGGAGGAGCGCGCCGTGCTCGTGCGCCGCTACGGCCTGGACGGGGGCGAGGCGCTCTCGGTCACGCGTCTCGCCCGCAGGCTCGGCGTCTCGCGCAACCGCGTTCGCCGTCTCCAGAAGCGGGCCGAGCGGGCGCTGCGTACGGCCCTGCCGCCCGGAGGCGAAGCCGCCGGGGGCGCGATCTAGGATCCTGGGAAGCGCGGGGTAGGCACATCCGCGGACGGACAGCGGGAACAGGAGGCTGCCAGGATGGATGGAACGGCCAGCGCGACGGAGAATCTGCGTCAACGCCGCCTCGGAGAGTAAGGCGGACGCCGCCTGGGAATTTATAACCTTCATGACCTCGCCAGAGAACCAGAAGTTCCGCGCCATCGAGGGGGGATTCTTGCCCCCGCTGGACGGTCTCTACGACGACCCGGAGATACTGGAGAAAGTGCCGGTGGTGCGGCTCGGCGAGGAGGCCATAAAGAGGGCCCGCCTCCGCCCGGTCTCGCCGTACTACTCGTACGTGTCGCTTGTGATGGCCGAGCAGTTCAACGCCTCGCTCGGCAACAACAAGAGCCCCGAGGCCGCCACACGGCGTCTTCAGGGCAGGATGAGCGAGATCCTGGAGGCAGCACAGGGTTAGGATGCGCACAGGGTTAGGATGCGGGCCGTACGGACGCGAAAGGAGTCTGCGATGGCGAAGATGTATGTAGCCGCCCTGATCGCCGGACTGGGTCTCGCCCTGGTCGCCGGATGCGGCCAGAGCGAGGTGGCCCGCGAGAACCTTGAGGAGGCGGGCACGCGCGACGGTGGGGAGGCTGTCCAGGAGCCGTCCGGGACGGATGAGCAGGTGGTCATCGGCGGCTACGAGGTGGAGGGTCCGGAAGGGCGCAACATCTCCGTCCCCGAGGCCACGGTCGAGCGCGAGGAGCTCGACGGGTACGTGGACGAGGTGCGTCCGGTGATCGAGGACACCGTACGGGACGTCTCGGGCGTACTCGAGCCGGAGGCAAGCTTCGAGGACGGCAGGATCTCGGTGGGCATAGACGTCGAGTCGGTAGAGGAGGCGCGCGACGCCGCCGAGGAGGGACTCGAGGAGCTCCGCGAGATAGAGCCCCCCGATGGACTTGAGCAGATCCACGAGCGGCTCGTCGAGGCCTATGAGCGCGCCATTCCGGCCTACGAGGACATCCTCTCGGCCGCCGAGTCCGGGAACGCGGCGGACCTCGCCCAAACCGTCGAGGAGAGCTTCCCCGAGATAGAGCGCCTCGCCGCCGAGTCTCGTGCGATCTTGCAGGCGCTGGAGAGCGCCGAGAGCCAGGGGATCCGGCCG
>JBFLXF010000160.1:577-5779 GCA_040757515.1 Actinomycetota bacterium | reverse complement strand
GACGACCACCCGTCGGCGATCCCGAGCTCCCGGAGCCGTTCGATGACCTGCTCAGGCGCCGTCTCCTGCACCAGCCCCGCCCACGCCAGCACCGCACGCAACCCCGAGAGCGCCACCGCGCCCCCAAGGCCACCGATAGCCCCACAGAGGACTCTGCGTCTCAAATCCATGCCTCCTCCAATACGTCGTAACCGGTGGCCGGTGTGTACCCGCAAGGGAGGCGCGCTAGTCCGGCAACTCCTCGAACGCCCGCTCCAGTTGGGCGTCGCGCTCGAACATCTGTCCCCTGGTGAGGTCGCCGTCGGCGGCAGGGGTAACCTGCTCGCCGTCCTCCCCGAGTTTGACCTGCACGTCTGGCTCGATACCGGTCTCGCGGATGAAGTCGCCGCCGGGGGTCAGCCATTCGGCCACGCCGAGCAGGATCGCCGATCCATCGCTCAGCACGAACTCCGAGAGGACGGTACCGGTACCGAAGGTCGTCTCCCCTACGACGGTCGCGCGGCCGTTGTCCCGCAGGGCGCCCGCCAATATCTCCGCGCTAGAGGCCGATCCCTCGTTCACCAGCACGGTCATCGGCATATCCGCAAATCGGGCGTCTCCGGAGACCTCGACCTCCTCCCGCTCTCCGGAGGCGTTCTCGCGTATGTAGACCGTGCTCCCCGGCTCCAGAAACATGCCCGCGATCTCGATCGCCTGGTCCAGCCTCCCGCCGGGATTGTCCCGCAGATCGAGGATAAGACGCTCCGCGCCCGCTGCGCGCATCTCTTGCAGAGCGTCGCGCAGCTCCCCGGCGGCGTCGGTCGAGAAGGAAGAGAGGCGCACGAGGGCGACATCGGTGGCGGGGATTCTGGTCCACGAGGCCACCGGGGCGTCTATCTCGGCGCGCCTCAGATCGAAGCTGCGCTCCTCATCCCCGCGCAGGACCGTGATGCCCACCTCCGTCCCTTCGGGGCCCTTGACCTTCTCCACCACGTCGGAGAGGTCTTCGCCGCGCACGCTCTCGCCGTTTACGGCAACGATTACATCTCCGGCCTCGATACCGGCTCTCTCCGCCGGAGATCCCTCTATCGGAGCGGCGACGACGATCTCGTCTTCCTTATCCTCAAGCTGCACCCCGATCCCCACGTAGGTCCCCGAGAGTCCCTGGCGGTTCTCCAGACGCTCTTTCGGCGTAAGAAAGCGCGTATGCCCCTCGTCTCCCAGGGCCTTGAGCATCCCCTCTATCGCCCCGTAGGCGAGCTCCTCTGAGCTGACGGACTCCCGGTCTACGTAGTCGTCGCGGACGACGTTGAGGGCCTCGGCGACGAGAGCCAGGCTCTCCTGATCAATCTCACCGAGAGAGGCCGGACTTTGCGAACGCCCGTAGAGATACGCCCCGAGAGCCGTCGCGACGAGCAGGGCCGCGAGCGCCAGCCCCCGGACCACGGAAGCGCGCCTGCTGCCTTTTCTGGCGGTGCTCCTCCACACGCGGCAGATTGTACTATCCGGCACCGGACGCGGGCGCTACTTGAAGTAGCCCCACCCGCGCACGTCATGAGCGATGCCACGGTACGGCACCTCCGGCCGCGGACCGGAGAGCGCGCTCGACCAGGCGTACGCGTCCGGCCACACGAAGAGCGGCACGAGCACACCCGTGCGCGTCACACTACGTCGAAAGTCACTCAGAAGACGCGCCCGCTCTCCGTCTTCGACGGTTCCCAGAACCCGGATCAGTTCGTCTTCCAGGCGAGACGGCAGAACAGGGAGGAGAGACGCGTACTCTGCGGGCGTCCCAACCCCGAAGAGGGCGATGTCGAAGTCGCCGGACAGGCTCTCCCCGAAGAACCGCTCCGGCGAGACGGCCCGGATCTCGACCTCTACGCCCGCCGCGCGGAGCTGCGCGGCGAGCGCCTCCACGACCCGCTCACGCGCCGGGTCCCCGGAGGGGTAGACGAGACCGAGCTCTGGAGGCAAGCGTGTCGCGCCTCTCTCCGTCTCTGCCTCGCTCTCCCGCGCGGGGACGTTCGGCGCCAGGCTCTCGACCACCGGAGCTCCTACAGCGTACGCCGCCTGCTCGCGGCTCAGGGAGCCAAGGATGGCCTCGCGCTCACCTTCGCCGAGACGCTCCGGATTGAGCACCAAGACCTCGAGGCGCGTGCGGGCCGCCTCCGCCCGCAGCAGATTCCCGGAGCCGGGGACCGTCCCGCCGACAGAGAAAAAGCCGAACTCCGCCGCACCAGACTTCAGCGCCTCAGCCGCCTCGCGAGGATCGGGGAAGGAGACCTCCAGAGCATCCAGGTTGGGCAGCCCCTCGACCCAGTAGTCCTCGTTTTGGTGGAAGGAGACGATGCCCTCCTCCCGGCGCTCCAGGATGAACGGACCGCTCCCGACCATCCTCTCGGTGAGGGGCATGCCCGATAACTCGCGCCCACGGTAGACGTGCTCCGGGAGCACCGGGGCGGTGAGCAGATCCCGCCAGGCCGCATAGGGCTTACGGAAGACGAGGCGGGCGGTCCTCGCATCCGGCGTCTCGACCCGCGCGAGCCGCCCGAACCCCGAGTAGAGCGGCGCAAGCCCACCTCGTTCTGAGAGCCGGGCTGCGCTCTCGTAGGTCCACTCAACGTCCCGGCTCGTGAGCGGCCTCCCGTCAGAGAAGGCGACGCCCTGCCGGAGATGAATCTCCACAACGAAAGGCTCCAAAGAGAGAGTCCCGGCCTCGTAAGAGGGAACCGCCTCGGCGAGCATGGGGAGATATCTGGACGACTGCCCCACGGCGAGCGGAGCCTCCAGGGTTATGCCGGTCAGCGCCTCGGCGCCGCGACAGGCCGCCAGGTAGGGGTTGAGGCATTCGGACTCCACGGGCAGCAGGAGGCGTGCGACGCCGCCCTGTCCCACCTGGCTCACCGGCTCCTCCCCGCGCGGGGCGACGTAGCGCGGCGGCTCCGGGACGACCTCCGGTCCGCCGCAGGCGACAAGCAGGCAGAGCAGCGCCAGGATAAGAGGGACCGTCCGGATGCGGCTACCCTCCGACGCGGTAGGGCGTTGTGGTCGCCGGCTCCTCGATCGGCTGGCCCTCCTTGACCGGGAAGAAGCAGGCAGCCATATGGTCCTGCGCCTCCTGGGGTTCCAGAGGAGGCTCGTGCTGCCTGCAGTACTCCTGCGCGCGAGGACAGCGGGTGTGGAACGAGCAGCCCGGGGGAGGGTGCGCAGGGGATGGCACGTCGCCCTTCAGCACGATCCTCCGACGCCGACGCTCCTTCTCGGGGTCGGGGATCGGGATCGCCGAGAGCAGCGAGGCCGTGTAGGGGTGGCGTGGCCTATCGTAGAGCGTCTTGCTGTCGGCGAGCTCCACGATCTTGCCCAGGTACATGACCGCCACCCGGTTCGAGATGTGTTTTACGACCGAGAGGTCGTGCGCGATAAAGACATAGGTCAGGTCGAACTCCCTCTGGAGATCCATGAGGAGGTTTATGACCTGCGCCTGGATCGAGACGTCCAGGGCACTCACCGGCTCGTCGCAGATGATGAGCTTCGGATTCAACGCTATCGCTCGCGCCACCCCGATCCTCTGGCGCTGCCCGCCGGAGAACTCGTGCGGATAGCGGTTGTAGTGCTCGGGGGAGAGCCCCACGATCTCCAAGAGCTCCTGAGCCCGCTTCTTGCGCTCGGCCGCCGAACCGATCTTATGCGTCTTTAAGGGCTCGGCGATGATCCCGCCGACCGTCATCCTGGGGTTGAGGGAAGCGTAGGGATCCTGGAAGACGATCTGCATGTTCCGGCGCACCCCGAGCATCCGTTTGCGGTCGTAGGTCAGGATGTTCTCGCCCTCGAAGATCACCTCGCCGCCGGTCGGCTCCAGGAGCCGCAAGAGCAGCCGGGCCAGCGTGCTCTTGCCGCATCCCGACTCGCCCACGAGCCCCAACGTCTCGCCCTTGCGTATCGTCAGGTTCACGCCGTCCACGGCCTTGACGTGACCTACGGTCCGCTTGAGGACGCCCGCCTTTACGGGAAAGTGCATCTTGAGGTTGCGCGCCTCGAGCAGGTACTCCCCGGAGCGGCCGTTCGGGTGATCGCTCACGCGCTCGCGCTCCCTTCAACACCCAGCTCCCGGTCCACGCGCCGCTTGGACTCCTCGATCTCCTCGACCGAGAGGATGCAGGCCGCGGTGTGGCGGGGCTTCTTCTCCTCCAGAGACGGATCTATCCGCCGGCACTCGTCCTTCGCGAAGGGGCAGCGGGGATGGAAGTTGCAGCCCTCCGGGAGAAAGATCAGGCTGGGAGGCGTGCCCCGGATAGGCAGAAGCCGCACCTCACCGGCGGTGTCCAGGCGTGGCAGACTGCGCAGCAGCGACCACGAGTAGGGCATGAGGGGATCGTAGAAGACATCGTCGGTCGTGCCCTGCTCGACGGCGCGTCCGGCGTACATCACCATCACCTTGTCGGCGATCTGGGCGACCACGCCGAGGTCGTGCGTGATCATGATGATCGCCGTGCCGTACCTCTCCTGCAGATCTATCATCAGCTCCAGGATCTGGGCCTGAATCGTCACGTCCAGAGCCGTCGTCGGCTCGTCGGCGATGAGGACCTTGGGGTTGCAGGAGAGGGCCATCGCGATCATGGCGCGCTGGCGCATCCCGCCTGAGTACTGGTGAGGATACTCGCGCGCCCGCTGCTCGGGGTTGGCGATGCCGACGTCCCGGAGAACCTGTACCGTCATCTCGCGAGCCTCGGACTTCGAGACCTTCTGGTGGATGCGGATCGCCTCGGAGATCTGGTCCCCCACCGTAAAGACGGGATTGAGGCTCGTCATGGGGTCCTGGAAGATCATGGCGATGTCGTTGCCCCGGATCTGCTGCATCCGCTTCTCTGGCACCTCCAGGAGGTTCTGGCCCTCGAAGAGGATCTCGCCCTCCGGGTACTCGACCGGCGGCCTGGGGTTGAGCTGCATGATCGAGAGCGAGGTGACGCTCTTGCCGCTGCCAGACTCCCCCACTATTCCCAGGGTCTCCCCCGGCTCGAGCGAGAACGAGACGCCGTCCACGGCCTTCACCACCCCGTCGGGGGTCTTGAAGTGGGTCTTGAGGTTGTTGACCTCCAGCATCGCCAAGCCTAGATCACCGCCTCGCAGCCATCCAAAGGGAGATCATGGCGGTAGGTTACAGCACCTTGGCCTCCCGCACCAAGGGATGCGCGCATCACCGCCTCGACCTCATGAACTCGAGCA
>JBFLXF010000160.1:0-567 GCA_040757515.1 Actinomycetota bacterium | reverse complement strand
CGCTGCTCGCGCTCCTCGAAGTTCTCCGTCCGGATAAACGCGCTCAGAGCGTCGAGTAGCGCCTCCTCGTCTGCGGCGCCACTCAGGTATCCGAGCCGCCGAAGCGAAGCCTCGAGTTCCTCGCGCACCTCTCCCTCGACCGGGATCACGTCCCCCGGCCGCGTCTCGCCGAAGTAGAGGGAGTGGAGTTCGCGCAGGCGCCTCAGCTCCGCTATCGGCTCGGGGTGGTCGTCCACGCGCAGGTCCACCGCACGGTCGTTGTCGCCGCCGTAGCCGCCGCCCTCGCGCACCACGAGCAGGGCCGCCGACTGCTTCCCCCGCGCGTCCCCGCCCGCCTCCTGCCCGGACTCGAGCGCCGCAAGGAGCCGCCCGGCAAGTTCTCCGTCCGCGTCCTCGAAGGCCTGGGCCATCGCCTCGACCGTCTCGCGGCCCACGAGGATGTTACCCTGCGCCGCGTAGTGCTCGCCGGTGACGCCACCTGCCCACTCGAAGCACTCCGAGCCGGTGAAGGTCGCCGCACCACCGCGCGCGTCCACGACGCCGAGCTGCCGGTGCTCGCGGTCCTCG
>JBFLXF010000159.1:0-5813 GCA_040757515.1 Actinomycetota bacterium | reverse complement strand
GCATTTTTTGCGATTTTCTTAATATTACTTAATCTTTTGGGGAAGAGGCAAGCCGGGGCACTGTATATAGTGCCCCGGGAAGGCCCACGGGTTCTACCGGCGGGCACCGAAGTCTGCGGTATACATAGTTACGTTCCTGTATCCCTTAAAACGGCCGGTGTAGGTACCGATACCGACCTCGCGGAACCTTCGGTTGAGGATGTTGGAGCGGTGTCCGGAGCTGTTCATCCAGGACCGGAAGATGGGTCCCGGATTCCCCCTCGTGCCCTGGCCCCAGGCGATATTCTCGCCGTAGGTCCGCCAATTGTAACCGTAGCGCTTCAGCCGGGAGCCGACGTCGCCGTGGGTGAAGTAGTCGCGCTGGACCATGCTCTTCGAGTGGGCGCGGGCGGCCTTCTGAAGCGCGGGATGGACGCACAGCGCCCTCATCCCCCGGCTCGTGCGAGCCTTGTTGTGCAGGGTGAAGCTTCTCTTCTCCTTGGCGTTCAGGAAGATCTTGCCTCCCCCGCACTTCTTGACGTAGCCGCCGCCCGCAGCCGAGGCGGCGGGCGGGTCAATTGTAGAGACGCCTGCAGCGACCGTTATCGCCAAGAGCACGGAAGCCGCCATGACGGCCATACGCTTCATCGGAGTACCCCCCTCCACACAAGCGGTGCATGTTTTCTCTGGTTCCATGCTCAGGTTATCGGATTTTGCGGAAGATTTCTTTACTTTGAGGGGAGCGCTCGCCGCTCTGGGGAGAAAGCCCTGCGAGCATGTGGTAGGTGGTGAGGGACATGCTGCGTATGGCCGGGTGCGCGACGCCCTCGGTGGCGCCATCGGATATCACTACGATGTAGTAGGCGTCCTCTCGCGAGTCCTCCGGGAAGACTATTCCGGCGTCGGAGAAGGTATCTCCGTAGGAGCCCATCTTGTGGGCGACGCGGACGTCCTCGGGTAGGGGTTGCGGGAGCCGGTCCTCGTAAGCCGTATCTGTCATGAGAGCAAGCATCTCGCGCGAGAGTTCGGGGCTGGTATAAGCCGGGTCGGCTACGGCCCCGGGCATGAGCAGCACGTCTTCGGGTGTAGTGGTGTAGGCCAGGTAGTCTGTGGAGGCTGCCCCGAGAGCTTCAAGCTCGGCGACGATGCGAGCCTTCCCAAGGCGCCGCTCCAGCATCATCCAGGCGGTGTTGTCGCTCTCTTTGATCATGTACGAGGCGCATTCTCGCAACGTCATCGTGTATCCGGCGGGGTAAGAGTGAAGGACGCCAGAACCGTAGCCCTGCACGTCTGAGGTGAGGATGGAGATCTCTTCCTCCAGACTCAGCTCGCCGCGGGCTGCGGCCTTGTAGAGCGAGAGCATGACCGGCAACTTAGCGAGGCTCGCTGACATAAAGGGCCTGTCCTCGTTCAGAGCGACGATTCTGGCGCTCGACGGTTCGAAGACTACGACGCCCTGGATCCCCGGGTGAACGAGGGCTACCTGCCGGAGGCGCGTTTTCAGTGAGTCGGCCATAAACGGCGGCACGGGCTGCGCACCTGGCGCGGTAGCCGGCGCCTGCAGGCGCTCGACGGGTTCGGTGTCAATCGCGTGGATCCGGAAGAGGGCAGCGAGCCCCGGCAGGAACGCGAGCAATACCGGCACCCTCCACTTCCGTCTCCGGCGCCGGTAAGCACGGCGCTCCTCCCTCTTGCGCCTCCGGCGCTTTTCGCGGACCTCCCCCGGTATCCCGGGCGGCTCGATCCCCCGAGCGTAGATACCAATCTCCCCGGACCCGTCCCCCATGTCCGGGACGGAAAGCTAGCGAAATCCTTCACCGCTCGCCAAGGGCCAGATCCCCTCACAGAGCAACGTCACAAGATCTTCAACAAGATTTTACGGGCGTCTTACAGATCTACTTATTGATTGACCGGATAAAGGTAACGATAAAGATCGCCGAGATCAGCATGAGGGCTCCGGCCGCGATCAGCCCCAGAGTGACGAAGAAGATGGTGCCCGCACTCGCGTCGCCCCACTCGTTGGTCGCCCACACGAACGCGAAGAGCGAGACGAAGAAGGTGAGCAGGATCAGGATCATCCCGCCGGGAAGGTCCCGGATCTGGATCGCCGCCTTCTCGACGGCGTACGGCAGGCGTCCCTTCGGGTACCCCGTCCGGCGCACGTTCTCGAGCGCCGCCCGGAACTCCTCGTCGCCGGCGAGCCCGATTACGCGCGAGAGGTAGTACGCCTCGGAGGGCTGCTTACCCATCCGCAACAACTCGAGGTAGTTGCGCCGGTACATCTCCACCGCCCCAGAGTGGGGCGAGGCGAGCTGCTTCAGGAAGGCGTGGGTGTCGAGGCGGGTGGCGTAGCGCCTCGCCTCCTGCTGGGCCGCGCGAATGCTCCTCTCCCCGCCCCCGAAGACCCGCCCAGAGACCTCCGCGACCTCCAAGAAGAACATCTCGCGGGAGAACTCGATGGCGCGCTGGCGCTCGCGGCGCCTCGAGGAGATCTCCGTCCGTATCCCCCGCGCCCTATACTCCTCGCGCCTGAGGCGATAGACGTGCTCCTGATAGTAGTCGCGCTCCTCCAGGCTCTCAGCCGAATCGCGCAGCCGGTATGCCTCTTCGAGCGTCTCCGGTATCCTGCGCCCTTCCACGAAACCGCCCTAGCCTCTAATCATAGCCCGTCGAACCCCTTCTATGGGCCGAATGATACCATGCACCATCACCCGCAAAACCACCGCCCGCCTTCTCTAAGCCCGCCCCTCCGGACCGGCATCGGCGCTCCACAAGGAGTAGAAGAGCCCTCCCCCGCGGACCCTCACCTCCAGGTGCCCACCCTCGGCAAGCCCCTTGAGCATCCTGTCGGCCTCGGCCACCGTGAGCGAGGTCTCCATCGCCGCCCGCGCCGGCGTGAGCTCCCCGTGCTCCCTAAGCGCCTCGAGGAGCTCCCGCTCCTTGTCGTTGGCGGCCACGGGCGGCTCCCCTCCCTCGGAGAGCCCGGCTATCCCCCTCACGAGCAGGCCGAAGGCAGGGAAGATCATCCACCCGAACACGAAGATGAGCCAGAAGAGTTCGGGGACCAGGGAGAGGACCAACGCGACGCCCGCCACTACCGGCACCAAGACGGCGAGCGAGGCGGCGACCTGCGCCTGCGGGCTCATCCTGTCCACGTCGAGGCCGAAGAAGTCGTCCGGGTCCGAGCGGCCCCGGCGTGCCTCGGGACGCTCCTCGTGGCGGCGGTGGGGCTCCCGGCGCGGCCTTTTCTCGACGGGGGGCATCTCGTCCTCAATATAGCAGCATTTCCCCCTGCCGGGCCACGCTCCGCCGCGAAAGTGCTACCCTCTCCGGCGAGGCGGAAGGAGGTCGCGTGAAGACGGATTTCGAGGCGAAGGTAGAAGGGCGCAGGGAGGAGCTTCTGCGGGAGCTGAGGGAGTTCTTGAGTATGCCCTCGATCTCCGCCCGCAAGGAGAACCCGGAGCGCTTCAGAACGTGCGCCGAGTGGGTGGCCGGGAAGCTGCGCGAGGCCGGCGCGGAGGCGCGCCTCATGGAGACAGACGGTCACCCGGTCGTCTACGCGGAGATCGGCGGGACGGGCGAAGCCGGCGAGAAGACCCTGCTCTCCTACGGCCACTACGACGTGCAGCCGCCCGAACCGCTGGAGCTTTGGCAGAGCGACCCGTTCGAGCCGACGGTCCGGGACGGTGAGATCTTCGCCCGAGGCATCGCCGACGACAAGGGCGACGTCCTCGCCCGCATCCAGGCCCTCCGCCTATATGTAGAGGAGCGCGGCGGGCTCCCGTTCAGGCTCAAGTTCATCATCGAGGGCGAGGAGGAGATCGGGAGCCCCAACCTCGCGCCCTTCGTGCGCCGGAACGCCTCCCTGCTCGCCGCCGACGCCTGCCTCTGGGAGGGTTCGATGAAGGACGAGGCCGGGAGACCGATGGTCTTCTGCGGCACGAAGGGCCTCGCCTACGTCGAGCTGCGCGCCAAAGGCGCCTCCCACGACCTCCACAGCATGTACGGCGGCATCGCCCCCAACCCCGTCTGGCGGCTCGTGCAGGCGCTCAGGACGATAAAGGACGAGAACGGCGAGATCACGCTCGACGGCTTCGAGGAGCTGATCGAACCCCCCTCCGAGGAGGACCTCGAGGCGATCAGCCGCATCCCCTTCGACGATGCCGAACTGCGCCGCTCCTGGGGCGTCGAGGCCCTCGACCGGAACCTCACCGGCCAGGACGCCCTTAGAGAGTACCTGTTGCGTCCCACCGCCAACATCGCGGGCATCCACGGCGGCTACACCGGCCCCGGATCAAAGACCATCGTCCCCTCCGAGGCGTTCGTAAAGATGGACTTCCGGCTCGTCGCCGGCCAGAGCCCGAAGGCGGTGGTGCGCCTCGTCCGCGAGCATCTCGACCGGCGCGGCTTCTCCGACGTGGAGGTGGTGGACCTGCACGGCGTCGAGGCGGCGAAGACCCCGGTGGACTCCCCGGTCGTGCGGACGGCCGTCGAGACGTGGCGGGACCTCGGCCACGAGGACGCAGTCGTCTATCCGACCATCGGCGGCAGCGGCCCTACCTCGCTCATCGCCACGGAGCTCGGCATACCCACGGTCATGACGGGCAGCGTGGCGAACACGAACAGCCGCATCCACTCCCCGAACGAGTCGGCCCGCCTCGACGACTACTTCGAGTCTATAAGCTACTTCGCCCGCTTCTTCGAGCGGTTCGCCTCTTGAACGAGGTCGCGCACGGAGGCCTGAACCTGCCGGAGCGCGTCCGGCACAGCATCGCCGCCACGGTCGCCGTGAGCGGCGCGCAGGCGCGCGCGGTCTCCACCCGGGGCCGCGACTCGCTGCGCCCGCCCCAGTGCCACCTCGTCGTCGCCGCTCGCGGCGACGAGATCGAAGCTGTGCGGGGCCCGGCCCGCATCGCGCGCCGCCTGGAGCTCTACAGGACCTTCTACGGCCCGGTCGTCCGCCTCGCCTTCACCGTCTACCCGGAGGACGGCGAGCCGTTCTCGGCGGCGACGCTCCTGAACGTCTCGCAGGTCTCGGGGGACGCGGCCCTCGCCGGTCTCGGACGCCAGAGGACGCTCTACCTCCACTTCTACACCGTCGAGGGAGGCGACCTCGCCTACGCGTTCTCGAAAGAGATACCGAACGCCCCTGATCAACGCCGGGAGGCGAAGCGCATCCTCCAGATGGCCCGCGAGTCATACACGGAGACTCCGCCCGAGCGCCGCAGCTTCCGCAACGCCGTCTCGCTGGCCGAGCGGCGGTTCGAGCTGCCCATACCTCCACCTGAAGAGCAGGGAGAGGTTTAGCGGTATAGTCTTACCCTGCTTCGCCGCGTATACTCACGGGTCGATGGAGATGGGGAGCGCGTCGAGAGACTTCGTGGCGAAGATCAGCGACGCCCTGGCCGGAGCCGAGCGCAGGGGAATCCATGTGATCTCCGGCGCGGGCACCTGCGACCTGGAGGCGCAGCAGTTCTCCCGGAGGGAGGAGGAAGGGGAGGCCCCTCCGGGCAGGCCGCACCATCTGGAGGAGCCTCCGGGGCCGCGGGACCCGGGCGAGCCCGACGGCACCTCGCGGCTCTGCTACTTTCTGGACGGGGTACAGAGCTCGCGCGAGATCGGGCGCATCGGCATGTCCCCCGTGATAGTCGCGACCGTGGCGGCGGCGATCGTCAACCGCTGCGAGAGGCGGTTCTCGCGGATGCCGCTGGAGGGTCCGCCGGTCGTGGTGCAGGCCGTGATCCTGCCGCGCAGCGCGGGCGAGGCGAAGGTCGAGGCGTTCTGGGAGTTGCTGTTGGCGGCGGGGCTTGCGGAGCTCGCCCCGGACGAGGTCC
>JBFLXF010000158.1:0-5815 GCA_040757515.1 Actinomycetota bacterium | reverse complement strand
GGCGGCTTCGCTCTGGCCCATTCGCCCGTGCTCCACGGCCTCGACAACCTTCTTACGCAGATCTTCGGAGTACGCTTTCATGCGCCCATGATGACGCACGGTTCAGTGACCGTGCAACTTGCTCTAGCGTTCGCGCTCCGGGCGGTTGGGCCAGCACTTGCAGATCTTCGACATCGCCTGAGTTTCACGACAGCGGCGATCGTAATCTCGTTCCCGTATCCATCTTCGCCGGGATACTTACTGCTTGCTGCCTGACAAGGAAGGCCGCCGGGCTTAGGCCAGCCCCTCGTCGGTCATGAGCATGACGTCGGTGGCCTTCACGAGCGCGGTGACCTGCTTGCCGGGCTCCAGGCCCAATTCCTCGGCGCTCTCGCGCGTGATCAGGGCGACCATGTGGTTGTCACCGACCTGCAGCGAGACCCTGGCCGCAGCTTCGCCCTTGACCACCTCTGTTACGGTGCCTGGCAGCCTGTTACGGGTGCTCAGCTTCATCCTGCTCCTCTCTCCTCTCCAGGGCCAACAGCCCGAGCTGCAGCGCCAAGCGCGCGCCCGGATCCTTCAAGTCTAGACCAAGGAGTTCCTGGATGCGCCCGAGGCGGTAAGCCATGCTGTTGCGGTGCAGGAACATGCGGTCTGCGGCCTCGCTCGCGTTCGCCCCGGAGGCGAAGTAGGCGCGCAACGTCCGGATCAGGTCGCTCCCCCGCTCGCGGTCGCGCTCAGCCAGCGGACGCACCAGCTCTTCGAAGGAGGCGAGGTTCCCGGATCTGGCCAGCTCTCTCAGCAGCCGTTCGGCGTCCATAGTGAGCTGTTTTAACAGGCTCCGCCTTGCCATGCTAAAAACCCACCGAGGGCTATCGGCGTGAAGGGGGAACGATGCAAGAGTCTCGCACAGAGATGTTCCGCAGGCTCCTGGAGAAGGATCCGGACAACCCTATGATCCTCTACTCCCTGGGCAGCCAGCTCTTCAAGGAGAGGCGGTACGGGGAGGCCAGGGATCTTCTCAGACGCGCTGTCGAGAACAAGCCGGACTACTCCGTGGCCTACCGGACGCTTGGGCGCGCTCACTACGAGCTGCACGAGGACGTAGAGGCTCGCACGGCCTTCGAGAAGGGCAGAGAAGTCGCGCAGCAGAATGGAGATCTGCAGACCGTGAGAGAGATAGACGTCTTCCTGCGCCGTCTTGAGAAGCGGGAGGGGGAGTAGAGCAGGGGTAGGCCGTCCGGTTCCCTGATAACATCCGGTCGTGTCAGAAGCGTCGGTAGGAATCTTCGTGGACTACGAGAGCCCGCTCGCACGCGACGTGGCGGGAAAGGTCTGGTCCGGCCTCTCCCGCGCCGCCCTCGACGAGGGTTACTCGAAGCTGAGTGCCGCATGGACCGGAATAGGAGAGGGTGGAGCCGGAGATTCCGGAGATGAGATCCTGCGCGTCTACACGCTAGGACAGGACCGCCCGGACGCCGTAGACTCGCTTGGTGTCGCGGGGAGCGGGGAGGCGGCGCGCCTCTACGGACTCGTCGTCGCCGTCCCGGAGAAACCCAGCCCTCTCTCCGGACCTCTGCTCTACCAGGGTGTCGAACGCCTGACGGAGACCGGCATCAGGGCCGGGGCGGTGGAGCCCGCGTTGCTGCGCGCCGCGCCCGAAGAATGCGAGCGCTACGCCCGGAGGCTCCTGGAGCGCCTGCGGGCCGCCCGCCGGACGGCTTGACCAGCCAACTCGCCGCCGCCTTCGCCGTTACGGGCGCCTTCGCAACCTTCGCCCTCGCACTCGGAATGGTCAGCCGCAGCGGGGCACTCGGCGGCTTCGTCGTTGGGGTACTCGTCTACGCCTCCCTTGGATGGCGCGGTTTCGCTGTTCTCGCACTCTTTGTCATCGGCGGCTCGGTTCTCACCCGGCTCGGCTACGAGAGAAAGCGGCGCGTCGGCGCCGCCGAGCCGGGAGGCGGAAGGCGCGGCGCGAAGAACGCGCTCGCCAACGCCTCCGTCGCCACCCTCTGCGCCCTGCTCGCCGCGATCTTCGATTCCTCGATCTTCGCCGCCGCCTTCGTCGCATCTCTGGGAGCGGCCTTCGCCGACACAGCCGAGTCCGAAGTCGGCCAGCTCCGCAGACGCAGCCCACGCCTCATAACAACCTTATGCCCGGTCCGGCCCGGCACCGACGGCGCCGTCTCGCTGCCGGGGACGCTGGCAGGCGCCGCTGCCGCCGGGCTCACGACCCTTCTCGGGTCCGCGCTCGGGCTCGTCCCCGGCACCGTAGCGGGTCTTGTAGCCCTCGCCGCGTTCCTCGGAACCGTGGCCGACAGCTTGGTCGGGGCGCTCGCTACCCGGACCGGCAACGAGCTTACCAACCTTCTCTGCACGCTCGTGGCGGCCGCGCTGACGCTCCTGGCCGCTCCCGCGCTCCTATAGAGCGACGCGGACACTGATCGAGCACAGAACGGTCAGGGAGGAAAAAGCCGGGGCGAGCGCCCCGGCCGACACAGAACGAGATGCTCGCCGTCAGACGGTGTCTTCCAGGACGAACGTGATCTCCATGTTGACCTTGTAGCCGGTGATGTTGCCGTCCTCGATCATGACGTTCATGTCCTTGATCCAGGCGCTCTCGACGTTTCTCAAAGTCTTGTTAGCCCGCGCTACACCTTCCTTGACCGCGTCCTCAAAGCTGTTGGGCGAGGTCGCACTGATCTCCGTTACAGTGGCTACACTCATGCCCCGTTCTCCTCCTCTCTCTCCCGTACGACGTCAGACTGCATACCCGTCTCTATAAAGAGATAAAACATACGCTAGATAAGATGCTTGATGTGGTATCTGTGGGCGAGGGCGCCACCTTTCGTGATATATTGGGAGCATGCGCGGCGAGCGTCACGTGGACCGGAATCCGGACCTTCGACTATAGCTACGCCTTTCTTCGAGTCTCTGAAACCCTGACGTGTACGTCCAAAGGAGTCTCTCGTGAGCGAGACGTCTACCAGAAGAGATTATGAGCCCGTAACGATCGAGCGCCGCTGGCAGGAGCGTTGGGCTGAGAGTGGTTTATACAAGACCGATGAGGATATGAGCAAGCCCAAGCATTACGCGCTCACGATGCTCCCGTACCCGAGCGGCGACCTGCACGTGGGGCACTGGTATGCGATGACGCCGTCGGACACGCGGGCGCGGTTCATGCGGATGCGCGGCTACCGCGTCTTCTTCCCGATAGGCTTCGACGCCTTCGGGCTGCCGGCGGAGAACGCCGCCATAAACCGGGGCATCCACCCGTACAAGTGGACGATGTCCAACATCGAGAACATGCGCGGCCAGCTCAGGCAGATGGGCGCCATGTTCGACTTCGACTCCGAGGTCGTGACCTGTGACCCGGAGTACTACCGCTGGAACCAGTGGTTCTTCCTCAAGTTCTACGAGAAGGGGCTGGCGTACCGCAAAGAGGTGCCGGTGGACTGGTGCCCGAGGGACAACACCACGCTCGCCCGCGAGCAGGTCGTGGGTCCGGACCGGCGTTGCGAGCGGTGCGGGACGCCGGTGATCAGGAAGAACCTCACGCAGTGGCTCTTCAAGATCACCGACTACGCCGACGAGCTGCTCGACTTCTCCAGGATAGAGTGGCCCGAGCGCGTAAAGACGTTGCAGACGAACTGGATCGGGCGCTCCGAGGGCGCGGAGATAGAGTTCGAGGTCGAGGGCTACGGCCCCATCACGGTATTCACCACCCGCCCGGACACTCTCTTCGGGGCGACGTTCTTCGTGATGAGCCCCGAGCACCCGGCGGTCGAGAAGATCACCACGCCGGAGCGCGAGGCCGAGGTCAAGGCGTACGTCGAGAAGGCGAGCCGCATGACCGAGATAGACCGCACCGACGTTACCCGCGAGAAGACCGGCGTCTTCACCGGGGCGTACGCGGTAAACCCGGCCAACGGCGAGAGGATTCCGGTCTTCATCGCGGACTACGTGCTCATGGGCTACGGGACGGGCGCGATCATGGCGGTCCCCGCCCACGACGAGCGGGACTTCGAGTTCGCCAGGAAGTACGGCGTCGAGATCCGCACCGTCATAGCCCCGCCCGGCTGGGACGGCGAGGAGCTCTCCGAGGCCTACGTCGGCGAGGGGAGGATGGTCAACTCAGGGCCCTTCGACGGCACCCCGAACGAGGAGGGCAAGGAGAGGGTCACCTCCTGGCTCGAGGAGCGGGGCGTCGGGCGTGCCGCCGTGACCTACCGCCTGCGCGACTGGCTCATCAGCCGGCAGCGGTACTGGGGAACGCCCATACCCATCGTCTATTGCGACGAGTGCGGCACCGTGCCCGTCCCCGAGGAGGACCTGCCCGTCCTGCTTCCCCAGGACGCGGACTTCGTCCCCACCGGCGAGTCTCCACTCAAGCGCGACCCCGGCTTCTACAACACCGAGTGCCCCCGGTGCGGCGGCCCGGCCACGCGTGAGACCGACACGATGGACACCTTCGTAGACTCCTCCTGGTATCAGTACCGCTACCTTAGCCCGCACTACGACGAGGGGCCGTTCGACCCCGAGCGGGGGAAGAGGTGGCTCCCGGTGGACCAGTACACCGGCGGCATCGAGCACGCCGTCATGCACCTGCTCTACACCCGCTTCTGGACGAAGGTCATGCGAGACCTCGGGCTCGTGGACTTCGACGAGCCGATGCTCAGGCTCTTCAACCAGGGCATCATCCTCGGCGAGGACGCCGAGAAGATGTCCAAGAGCCGGGGCAACGTCGTCAACCCGCAGGAGTTCGTGGACCGCTACGGCTCCGACGCCCTGCGCTGCTTCCTGATGTTCATCGGTCCCTGGGACCAGGGTGGGCCGTGGGACGGGCGCGGCATCGAGGGCGTCTCGCGGTGGCTCAGGCGCTCGCTCTCGCTCACGGCGGACGGTGCCTCGGACGCCGAGGCCGATCCTTCAGAGCTGGAGCGTCGGACGCACCGTCTCGTCAAGAAAGTCACCGGCGACCTGGAGAGCTTCCGCTTCAACACCTCTATAGCTGCCCTCATGGAGCACACCAGCTACCTGCTCGCGGTGAGGGATGAGGTGGAGGGGGAGCGGTGGGGCGAAGCTCTGCGGATCTTCGTTCGCGTGCTCGCGCCGTTCGCTCCGCACCACGCCGAGGAGATGTGGGCCGAGATGGGGGAGACCTACTCCGTGCACGAGCAGGCGTGGCCCGAATGGGACGAGAGCCTCATCGCGGAGGAGGAGATCACGCTCATCGTCCAGGTCAACGGCAAGCTGCGCGACCGCGTGAGCGCACCGGCGGGCATCTCTGAGGAAGCGGCGAGGGATCTCGCCCTGAAGAGCCCGAAGGTCCGGGCCCACGTCGAGGGCAGGGAGCTCAGAAAGAGTGTCTACGTGCCAGGGCGGCTTGTGAACCTGGTGGTCGGTTAGCGGGACTCCCGTAGGCGTCCCGCTGTGGAAACAGCCGCCTCCTATAAAAACTAGCCGAGGCTTCCGCCGCCCTCGCCGCCGTGGGAGTGGGGCGGAACTACTGGCCCTTCCGAGGGTTGTATCAGGACCCATCCCGGTCCCTGGAAGGCTATCTGGAACGTCTCGCCGCTGCCGCGCCCGAGGAGCGTCTTGAACGAGACGTCGGAGCGGACGCTGGTCCTCACCCCGCCGCTCCAGGCTATCGCGGCGTCGGGGTCGGCGAAGGTCGGGGTGCTCGTGTCGAGCAGTACCGGCTCCCCGTCGGAGGTGACCGCGACCTTGCCGGTACCTTCGAGGACGACGTTAAAGAGACCGCCGGCGAGCCGGCCCGCGCCCTCGACGCGGCGGATGTCCCACTCTATGCCCGGCTCGAAGGCGAGGATGTTGT
>JBFLXF010000157.1:0-5839 GCA_040757515.1 Actinomycetota bacterium | reverse complement strand
ACGCCACGGCTTGAAGGCGCCCTATACGCAGGAAGACGAGACCCTTTTCAGAGACCTGGCCGACCGGGCGGCGCTCGCCATAGACAACTCCCGTCTCTACGAGTCCGCCGAGGCGGAGATAGCCGAGCGCGAGAGGACCGAGCGTGAGTTGCGCGCAACGCTCAAAGAACTCGCGGACCTCAAGTTCGCCCTCGACGAGAGCGCCATCGTCGCCATGACCGATGTAAAGGGCCGCATCACCTATGCAAACGACAAGTTCTGCGAGATCTCCGGGTACTCCCGCGAGGAGCTGCTGGGACAGGACCACCGCATCATCAACTCCGGCTACCACCCCAAGGGATACATCAGGAACCTCTGGAGGACCATAGCCCAGGGGAGGGTATGGCGCGGAGAGCTGAGGAACCGGGCGAAGGACGGCTCTTTCTACTGGGTCGACACCACCATCGTCCCGTTCCTCGATGAGCGGGGCAAGCCCTACCGCTACGTCGCCATCCGCCACGACATCACCGAACGCAAGCGCGCCGAAGCGGCCCTCCGCGAGATCCGGGAGGCCGAGCGCGCCAGGATCGCACGCGACCTGCACGATATCGTGCTGCAAGACCTCAGCTACGCTCTGCAGCGGGTCGATCTCTCCCGGATGCCGGACGGCGACGCTTCAGAGCTGGACGAGGCCGCAACGGCTCTCCGGCACTCGGTTCGCGCTCTGCGCGCCGCCATCTACGACCTGAACGTGCACGAGGAGAGCGGCTCATTTCTCCGCTCCCTGCAGACGCTGGTGGAGCTGCAGCGGCGGATGCAACCGGGTTGCGAGATGAGGCTCGCAGTGGAGGACGGTTTCCCGGAGACGCTGCCCGAAGGGCTGGAGAAGGATCTCCTGCTCATCGTCAAGGAGGCGCTCACCAACGCGCGGCGCCACTCCGGAGCAGGCCGCATCAGCGTGACCGCCGGCACCTCCGCGCGAGGACTCTGGATCGAGATCTCCGACGACGGGAGGGGATTCGATCCCGCCCTGGAGACGGGGCTGGGGACGAGAGGGATGCGCCAGAGAGCTCGCTCGCTGGACGCGGACCTCGAGATAACGAGCGCCCCGGGCGCAGGTACGCGAGTGCGGCTGGAGGTTCCCGTCGATACCGGCGATATTCCGGAGGGGTCCGCCACCGAGGAGGTGCGTATCCTGCTGGTGGACGACCACGCCTCCTTCCGGCAGGGAGTCGCCGCCGCCCTCGAGAGAGAACCGGGCTTCGTGGTCGCCGGCCAGGCCGGGACGCTCGCAGAGGCCAGAAGACAGCTCTCCGGCGTGGACGTGGGAGTGTTCGACCTTGATCTGCCCGATGGCGACGGAGGAGACCTGATCCGGGAGCTGCGCGCGGCAAGCCCGCGCGCGGCGGCTCTGGTGTTGAGCGCCAGTCTGGACCGGGCGGCGACGGCACGCGCGGTGGAACAGGGCGCGGCGGCGGTGCTCCACAAGACGGCGGGGATGAAAGAGATCGCCGACGCTATCCGGCGCCTGAAGCGGGGCGAGAGACTGATGCCACTGGAGGAGGTCGTCGAGCTGCTGCGTTTCGCGAGCGCCCGCAAGGATGAGGAACGCGAGGCCCAGCAGGCCATCGCGCAGCTCACCGACCGTGAGAGAGAAGTTCTGTCGCTCCTGGCCGAGGGCCTCAACGCCGAGGAGATAGCCGCCCGGCTCCACATAAGCGCGAAGACCGAACGCAATCACGTAGCCAGGATACTCGCCAAGCTCGGCGTGCACTCCCGCCTGCAGGCCCTCGTCTTCGCCGCCCGGCACGGCCTCGTCGAGGTCGGCCGCCGGTCCACAGAAGAGGGCTAGGCTCCGGCGTTTTCGGCCTTAAACCAGAGCGCCGGGTCCTCGAAGGCTTCCTCCTCGGGCGCGTTCTCCTGAGGAGGAAAGATCATTCCAGCCTCCAGAAGCGCGCGGGCGATCCGCTGGTAGCGTTCATCCAGACGCCACACGATCCCCTTATCCACGAGCTCCTGAAAGAGCCGGACCGCGTCGTCGGCATCCATGAAGCCGGCCTCGAAATCCTTCATCTCCTGAACGACGTCCGCCATGATCCACGTCTCCTCTCAGACGAGAGCCTGGATCTCGGCCCACTCCTGACGCTCATCGGGATGTGCCCGGGTCTCCCTCTCCCAGCCCTCGTACTCCTCCAGCCACGGCCGGAGGACCCGATCACGGGTCTTTGCATCTTCGGGCTCAGGGACCCAGACGTAGTCCTTACCGAACGGAACCTCGAGCACCTCGTAGTGCCCTCGCTTCTCTGTGGCGATCATAGTCCGGACACCCCCTTTCTATGCTTCCGGATCCTTCAACCCTATTGTGCCCCCCGGAGCCCCGAACGCCATGATCGAAACCACCTCTTTCCGTATGAGCAATATTGATCAAGACCTCTCCCTCCGGTCACTCCCCGCGAACGACGAGCACCGGACAGTGGGCGTGGGCCGCAACACTGCTTGAGACGCTCCCGATGGGACGCCGCAAAGGGCTGGAGCCGCGGCTGCCCACCACGATCATGTCCGCCCCCAGCTCTTCGCCGAGTGCTACGATCTCCGCGTCAGGCTCGCCGGTCTTCAGATGAACCTCCCACACCTCACCGCCTTCCTTCGAAACCCGCCGCGCCTCCTCCTTGAGCAAACCGCGCGCCTGTTGAACGTCCTCCTCGTAGAGGCTTGGTCCCTCGACGCCTTCGCCCCGCAAGTACAGAGGGTCCGTCACGGGCACCACATGGACCAGATGCAACTCTGCCCCTGACGCTCGGGCTATCTCGACCGCCCGCCGCGCCGCGAGCGCCGAGTCAGCCGACCCGTCCGTAGCAAGCAAGATCCTTCTTCTCATCACATGGCTCATCTCTGACCGCTCTCTCTAAGAGGGCCGGCGATATCCAGCCCGCCCTTCATGGCTTCTCTCCTACGCTCTCCGTCTCTCGGCCTCCAGGATCATCAGGGTCGTCGGCACGACAGCGTCCGGACTGAGGCTTATGGAGTCTATGCCCCTCCCCACGAGGAAGGCGGCGAAGTCGGGGTAGTCGGACGGAGCCTGCCCGCAGACACCGACCTTTTTGCCCGCGGCGTGAGCCTCCTCTATGAGCGTGGCGCACATCCGTTTGACGGCCTCGTTGCGCTCGTCGAAAAGGGGAGCGACACGTTCGGAGTCACGGTCCACGCCGAGGACGAGCTGGGTGAGATCGTTCGAGCCGATGGAGAAACCGTCGAAGAGTGCGGCGAACTCGCGCGCGAGGACGACGTTGGATGGTATCTCCGCCATCACGTAGACCTCCAGCCCCTCCTCTCCCCGCCTGAGCCCACCCTCCTCCATCACCTCCAGCACCCGCCGGCCTTCCTCCGGGGTGCGGCAGAAGGGGACCATGACCTTCAGGTTCTTGAGGCCGAACTCCTCGCGCACCCTCTTTACGGCACGCGCTTCGAGCAGGAAACCCTCCCTATAGTCTGGGTGGTAGTAGCGGCTCGCGCCCCGCCAGCCGAGCATCGGGTTCTCCTCGTGCGGCTCGAAGAGGTCGCCGCCGAGCAGGTGCGCATACTCGTTGGTCTTGAAGTCCGAGAAGCGCAGTATCACGGGTTTGGGATAGAAGGCTGCGGCGAGCGTCCCGATCCCCTGGGCGAGCCGGTCTATGAAGAACTCGCTTCTGTCCTCATAGCCGCAGGTCCGGCGCGAGATCTCGCGTCTCACCCGCGGCGGCAAGGTGTCGAAGCGGGTGAGGGCGAGTGGGTGGATGCCGACCCAGCCGGCGAAGACGAACTCCATACGCGCAAGACCCACCCCGTCGTTGGGGATCCGGGCCAGCTCGAAGACCCGCTCGGGGTCGGCGACGTTCATCATCATCTGCGTGCGCGGCCGCTCCAGCGACCGGGGATCGACCTCCGTTGCCTCGTAGTCCAGAAGGCCATCGTAGACGCGGCCGACCTCACCCTCGCAGCAGGAGACCGTGACGGGCCGCCCCGTGCCCAGGACGCTCGTCGCGTTCCCGGCGCCGACGACTGCGGGGATGCCGAGCTCGCGAGCGACGATGGCCGCATGGGAAGTGCGTCCGCCGCGATCGGTGACGATGGCCGAGGCGACCTTCATGATCGGCTCCCAGTCAGGGTCGGTGATCCCGGTGACCAGCACCTCCCCGGGCCGGAAGCTCTCTATCTCGCCCGGGTCTTCGAGCACCCTCGCCGCTCCCGCGGCTATGGCGTTGCCCACGGCGAGCCCCTCGACGAGAGTACGGCCCTTCTCCCTGAGAGCGTACAGGCGGACGGTCGGGGTCCCGCGCCGCCCATGCACCGTCTCGGGCCGCGCCTGGACGATAAACAACTCGCCCGTGATGCCGTCCTTGGCCCACTCGACGTCCATGAACGTCTGCATACCGCGCTTCCCGCTGTAATGATCTTCGATGGCGACCGCCCAACGGGCGAGTTGCAGGACTTCCTCCTTCGAAGCAGAGAACGAGGCGCGCTCCTCCGGAGTGGTGGGGACGTTCTCTACCAGCCGGTGGCCGGACATGTCGTAGACGAGCTTGAACTCCTTGGTACCGAGCTGGCGGCGGATCAGAGGCCTGTAGCCCTCCTTGAGCGTGGGCTTGTGCACGTAGAAGCCGTCGGGCACCACCCGGCCCTGCACGATGTTCTCCCCCAGCCCCCACGTCGAGGTCACGAAGACCACCTCCGGGAAGCCAGACTCGGTATCCAGGGTGAAGATCACGCCAGAGGAAGCCAGGTCCGCACGCACCATCTTCTGCACGCCCACGGAGAGGGCGACCTGTAAGTGACCGAAGCCCATGTCCTCGCGGTAGCTTATGGCGCGCGGCGTGAAGAGGCTCGCGAAGCACTTCTTGACAGCCTCCAAGAGCTGCGCGTCGCCGTGGACGTTCAGGAAACTCTCCTGCTGACCGGCGAAGCTGGCGGTAGGCAGGTCCTCCGCGGTCGCCGAGGAGCGGACCGCCACGTCGGCGTGCTCTACCCCGTAGCGGGCGGAGAGCTCCTCGTAGGCCCGCAGGATCTCCGCCTCCAGATCCTGCGGGAACTCGCCGCTCAGGACGAGGTTTTGGATCCGGCGGCTCCTGCGCCTCAAATCCTCTAAATCGTCTCTGTTCAACCCCTCCGTGGCGGCCCGGATGCGGTCCGCAAGCGCATTCTCTTCCAAAAAGCGCCTGTAGGCGGCGGCGGTCACAGCGTACCCGTCCGGGACCCGGATGCCGAGCGAGCCCAGCTCCCGCATCATCTCACCCAGAGAGGCGTTCTTGCCACCGACCAGCGGCACGTCGCCCATCCCGATCTCCGAGAAAGGGCGCACCCATCGCATCCGCACCTTCATCTCACGCTCCTCGTTCGAGCCGCGGGCGGGCGCTCCCGGAGGGCGGCCGCCGCCGCGTGCAACCCGGACTCCGCAGGTTACCTACTCCCCGATCTCTATCCGCTTCGGCCTCTCCTCGACGGTCCGTGCGCCGTCTCGAACCCTCACCTCCAGCACCCCGCTCTCGAACCTGGCGGAGATCGCATTCTCGTTCACCCCTTCCGGGATGATCATCGCCCGCCAAAACGAGCCAAAGCTACGCTCCTTGAGCAGGTAACCGGCATCCTTCGCCTCCTGCTCTTCCCTGCGCTCGCCGGAGATGACGAGCAGGCCGCCCGAGAGGGTCACGTGGATATCCTCGCGTCTCACTCCGGGCAGTTCGGTTCGGATCACAATATCGCCGTCCTCGGCCGTCACGTCCATCGCCGGCACCCACCCGGTCTCCGCCCTCCGGTCGAAGAACTCGACGAATGGGCGGTTCATCCCCTCCCGCTGACCCCTGAATCCGCCAAACGGCCTCAACAT
>JBFLXF010000156.1:0-5855 GCA_040757515.1 Actinomycetota bacterium | reverse complement strand
CGACGAGGTTGACCTCCATCGGATAGCGCATCCCGACGAGCCGTCCGTCTATGTCTATCTGGACGCCGCGAGCCTGCCCCGGCTCCGGCAGCCACTCGGAGTAAGGGAAGCTGGAGCCGACCATCAGCAGCGTGTCGCAGCCCTGCATCATGTCGTCTGAGGGCCTGGTGCCGAGCAGGCCGATGGAGCCGGTCACGAACGGCAGGTCGTCCGGCAGGGCCGCCTTGCCGTTGAGGGCCTTGGCGACCCCGCAGCCGAGGATGTCCGCGACCTGTTTCACCTCCTCGGCGGCCCCGGCGGCGCCCTGCCCGATCAGGATGGCTGCCCTCTCGCCGGAGTTGAGCACGTCGGCGGCGCGGCGCAGCTCTTCCTCACGCGGGATCACACGCGGCATGCTCACGCCGCCGCCGGAGTAGACGGAGCCGTGCGAGCGGGGCGGCTCGGAGTACTCCATCTCCTGCACGTCGTTGGGGACGATGATGCACGTGACCGTCCGCGAAGACTCCGCGACCCGGAAGGAGCGGTCTATGAGGTGCTTTATCTGCGAGGGCTCCATGCAGTACTGCACGAACTCGTGCGCCACATCCTTGAAGAGCGACTGGAGATCAACCTCCTGCTGATAGTCGGCGCCGAGGGCCGTCCGCGGCTGCTGGCCCACGATGGCGACGACCGGCTGACGGTCGAGCTTGGCGTCGTAGAGGCCGTTGAGGAGGTGGATCGCGCCCGGGCCGCTCGTCGCCAGGCAGACCCCGACCTCGCCGGTGTACTTGGCGTGGGCGCAGGCTGCGAAGGCCGCTATCTCCTCGTGGCGAGTCTGGACGAACTCCGGCTCGCCGCCCGCGCGGTCGAAGGCCCCCATGATGCCGTTGATGCCATCGCCGGGGTAGCCGTAGATCCGCCTCACGCCCCATTCCCTGAGGCGCCCCAGGATGAAGTCCCCTACGGTCTGTGCCACGGTGTTCCTCCTCTAATCGTTGCTCGCGTACGCCACGGTGGAGAGCAGGGCGTTCTCGGCCTGTCTGGAGTCCAGCCTCGTGTGCTGCACCACGATGGGCACATCAGACTCGATGACGCTGGCGAAATCGGTGTCCACCGGGACGGGCTCCGGGTCCTCCAGTTCGTTGAAGCGCAGGTGCAGCGTCCTCCTCGCCGGGACCGTCAGCCGGTAAGGCCCCACGGGCCCCCGGTCGGAGAAGAAGACCGTGATCTCCACGTGCGCCTCCTCGCCGGAGGCGTTGAGGATGCAGGCGGTCTCGTGGCTGGTGAACTGGGGCTCCGGGCCGTTGGACCAGGAGGGGATGTAGCCTTCCGCTATGGCCCACCTCTTTCGCCCTATGGGTTCAGCCATGGACGTTCACCTCCTCGCGATAGAGGGCCACTCCGGCGCGAGCCTCTCCTGCGCGCCCGCACCAACGAAGGTTATTCCCCCAAAGAGCGCTCTCCTCGTAAGCTTCGGTAAGCATTCTGTAAAGGTTCGGTTAAGGCGTCCGGGACGCCGGCACGCCCGCGTGTCTCCGGGTGCGTTCGCCCCCTGCGTGATATATGCTGGCCGAAAGCCACACCGGAGACCCATGACCGAAGACGCGCACACACGGACCGATCACCGGCGGAGGCGGGCGTGCTAAGGGCCTTCGCAGGGGCTCTGGGTATCCTCGCGCTGCTGGCCGCCGCCGTCGTAGGTACGCTCGCCTCCGTCCTGCCCGTCGGTACGGACACCCCCGCAGAGCTGCCGGGAGGCTTCGAGACGGTACTGCCGGAGGAGGCCTTACAGATCCAGCGGCCGCCGGCCTCCGTCGGGGAGACCGTGCGAGCCGGCGACGTCTCCTGGAGCGTCACCGACGCCCGCCTACAGCGAGAGTTGCGCAAGTACACCTATCCCCGGACCACCGAGCACGGCCACTTCGTGGTCGTGAGCTTCACCGTCGAGAACGTCTCCGAGGAGCCGGTCACGCTCACGGAGGACGCGGTCTTCCTGCTCGACGATGAGAGGCGCAAGTACCCGGCCCGCGCCTACCTTAACAGCCCCTATGTGCCGCCCGAGAAGGACGTTCTCTTTACCGAGCACGGGCTCCTAGAACCCGGCGAGAAGAAAGAGGGCAGGGTCAACTTCGCCATCGAGCCCGGCGCCTCTGGCTTCCTGCTCCGGCTCGGGGACACGGACCCAACAATAGAGGAAGACAGGTTCGTGGAGCTATAGGCCCAAGAGGCTTCGGTAAAGCGAAAGCAGTCCGGCCACCGGGGGCGTTGCGGGGGTCTCGCGTCCCGGCCGGTCTCTCGAAGAACCTACTCTCCCCTCTTCATCAGCCAGTAGGCAAAGAGGACGGACCCGACCGTGATGATCAGAACGAGAAACAGGCCGATAAAGAAGCGAACCAGGGGCGGGAACAGGGGCAGTTGTTCGACGAGCAGCATCATGGCAGGGGCTCGAACACGGCCGGACAGTCTTCGGCGACGATCTGCTGGTCAAAGGTCATGCAGCCGCTGATCAGCCACCCGGGGGAGCCTTGCGGGGTCTCGGCCCTCCGGGCCGTCTCCCGGGCGTAGCCCATGGTCATCATGGTCAGGGTCACGGTCACGGCCGTGGCGAGCAGAGCATACTGGCTCCAGCGGCTTGCCCGGCCCCAGCGAAACCCCCGGACGGCGGCCTTCAGGTAGAGCGCCAGCACCAAGACGCCGACCAACATCATCCCGATTAGCCCGATGTACTTCCAGGGGTACATGCCGCCGAGCGGTATCCTCGTCTCCTCTCCGTTGAGAAACACGAGTCCGATCTGGGGCACCAGGTTGGCGTCGGCCGGGATCACGTTCAGCAGGCTGAAGAGGGCCGTGAACCCCATAGCCCCCATAAGCAGGTTGCGCGCCACCGGCATGGGCTTCGCCGCAAACCGGAGCTTGTGCAGGCAGTAGGCCACCGAGGCCACGCTCATTATCCCGAGCTCGATCATGAGCAGGTTGAACAGCCAGGACTTATCGCCCATCATCAGGTACTCGAAGGCCGCGTTGTTGTGGGCCTGTATCTCCTTCATGTACCCGAACCCGATAACCGGCTGCAACAGCAGGAACCCGAAACCCCACACGAGCCCCCAGTGGCCCATCCAGTCGTAGTACTCCCGGTCTTCGCCGGTCTCGCTCCTGAGGTAGCGCCACGCCGCCCAGCCCGCCACCAGAAAGCCAACGAAAGAGAGATTGCCGACGAACCGGTGCATGTTCAGCGGCATGAACGTCGGGTTGAGGTAGGTCCACCCGATGGCTGTGGCGGGAGCCTCCGAGGGGGTCAGCAGGTAGGAGCCGACCACGTTGATGAACGTCATCTGCACGAGCCCGAAGAGCCCGGCGACAAAGCCGAAGACCACATGCAGCCGCTTGCGGAAGGCCATCCGGTCCCAGGCGTTGTACCAGGCGTAGACGATGATGATCTCGCCGACGAACATGAACGCCTCGGCCAGAAGCACCCAGAAAAAGATGTTCTGCAGGTAGGACCAGAAGACCGGGTAGAGCGTGATCAGGGCGAGCACGAACGCGATGGCCAGGGCCGAACCCGAGGCGAAGATGAGGACCGTGAACTTCGCCGCATTGCGCGCGAACCGGTCGTACTTCGGCTGACGGGTGAGCAGACCCACGTACTCGGCTACGGGGGCTATCGTGGTGATGCCGATGACGAACGTGGCGATGAGGATGTGCGGCATCACCAGCATCACGATCACCAGCTCCTTGCCGATAAACGGTATCTGGAGATCTCCTATCGGCATCGCTCGTCCCCTATCCCACCGGTGACCCGCTCGGGAAGTTGGCGATCCTGGTGAGAGCCAGGAGCATATTGAAGACCACGACCAGCACTACCAGGAACGCTATGATCGTCACGAAGGGCCGCTTCAACGGGCTGTGTCCCGGCTCCCTGTCCAACCAGGGTATCGCGAGCAGGGTGACGAAGAAGATCAGGGGTATCACCGTCGCCCCGAAGCTTATGAGCGCGTAGCCGGGGAAGAACATCAGCATCTGGTCATAGAAGAGGAAGAACCACTCCGGGCGCGGCACATAGGTCGTGGTGCTAAGGTCCGCCGGCTCCGTGAGCGGCACCGGTATCAGGTACGAGAGCGCGATGATCACCACCAGCAGGATCGTCGAGCTGGTCAAATCCACGACGACCTGTCCGGGGAAGAACCCCATCGTCTTGTCCGGAAGGTCGTAGACGTTCTTCTCCGTGATCTCCTCCTCGACCGGCCCACGTCCTGTCTCGACCATCTACCTCTCCCCCCGCTCGGTCTCTTCCTCCTCGCGGGCGTACTCCCGCATCCGGCGGTTCTCCCGCAGTCTCGCCAGGCGCCTTGCGTACTCGAACTCGGCGCCGAACTCCCCGTGCTTGCGCAGCAGGAACAGGTGCACCCCGATCAGGGGAGCCAGGATCGCTGGCAGCAGCCACACGTGGATGGCGAAGAGCCGGGAGAGCGTGCCCGGCCCGATTGTGTCGCCCCCGAGCAAAAACGTTATGACCCAGTCCCCGATCAGGGGCGAGTAGGAACCTATCTTCATTCCGACCTCGTAGGCCCAGAAGCCCTCCGAGTCCCATCGCAGCCCGTAGCCTGTGAAAGCCAGAAACGTCACGATAAAGAGCAGCAGGACCCCGACGACCCAGTTGAGCTCCCTCGGGGCCTTGTACGCTCCGGAGAAGAACGTCCGGAAGGCGTGCAGCCCGATCACGACGACCAGCACGTTGGCAGACCAGAAGTGTATGCCCCGGATGAGCTGCCCGAAGTACACCTCGCTCATTATGTAGTAGATCGAGTCCCACGCGTGGTCGGCGGCCGGTACGTAGTAGAAGAGCAGGAGAATGCCGCTTATAAACTGCAGCGTTATGAGAAAGAGCGTGGCGCTCCCTAAGGTGTAGAGCCACTTCCCCCGCGTGGGCACCGGCTCATAGAGGAACTTCTCGGTCATCGAGACGATGCTGGTCCGGTCCTCCAGCCACTCCAGAGCGGACCGGCCCGCCTCCGACGTTCGCGCTCTCAGCCTGGATATCATCCGCAGAAGACTCCTCGCTCTATACTACGTACGGCGTGCCGTCGAACTCGTGCCTGACGTAGATGCCCCCGTCCCCCCGGACCTCGAAATCGTAGCGGTAGAGACCGCGCGGGGGCGGCCCCGCCAGATGCTCTCCGTTGATGCTGTAGATACCCCCGTGACACGGGCAGAGGATCTCGCCCCTGTCCGGCAGCCACCTCACCGGACACCCCAGGTGGGTGCAGTGGTTGGAGAGAACGTTCAACCGCCGGCTCAGCTCCTCGACCTCCGAATCCGAGAGCTCGCCCGCACCTCTGTCTCCGAGGATCTCCGGAACGTTGCCGTCTCGCCAGGAGACGAGAACGGCGTTCACTATGCGGCCCTCCCCGGTACGAGCGTCGTAGGTCTGCCGCTGCGGGAACTCGACCCGGTAGAGCTTGGGTTCGTCCCCCGGGATCTCGAAGACGGACCCCAGGCGACGCCACACCCCGGGCACGTCGGACTCCCCCTGCAGCAGAACCTTGATCGAGGGGCTCAGCAGGTAGACTGCGGGCGGGATGGTCAGCACCGCCCCTATAAACGTCCCCATCGCGCCCATCAGAAGGAACTGCGCTCTGCTTACGGGATCTCTTTGCAGCTCTTCCGGCAAGCTCGAACGGACTCCTCTCTAGGGCTCGGGTGTCTCGTAGTTCTCGGGCGACAGCTCATCTGGAGTGACGGGGCTCTGGGTCTCGACAGTGTAGTCCGGCTGGCCGTAGATCGTGTAGGGCACCCGCGAGTTGGACTTCATCCAGCCCATGCCGAGCGTTACAGCGGCGGCCAGGACCCCCAGGGTGATGAGGATCGCCCGGTATCCG
>JBFLXF010000155.1:0-5871 GCA_040757515.1 Actinomycetota bacterium | reverse complement strand
AGAGGTTTTGCCCCTGGCCGAAGGAGACCTGGGCCAGCGCCCCGCCCACGAGCTGATCCGGCGGCAGCCCGAGCGTGCTCGGGGTCACCGGCAGGGCGAACTCCTCGTAGTCATGGTAGTAGCCGAAGGATTTGGCGACGTTGTAGAGGGTCTGCGCTCCGATCCTCTCGACCGCGACCTCGGCGAAGATGGTGTTTATGGAGAAGGCGAGCGCCTCAGCGAAGGTCACCTGTCCGTAGGAGGCGTCGCCATAGTTGACGACGTCGTAGCCGGGCGTCTCGTATGTGCCGTCGTCGAAGAAGACGTCGGTGGGGCTGATGCCGCTCTTGAGGGCCGCCGCTGCGGTGATGACCTTGAAGGTCGAGCCCGGCGGGAAGAGGCCCTGAGTCGCCCGGTTGACGAGCGGGTCGTTGGGGTCGTTCTGCAGTTCGGGGAAACGCTCGTCTATGTTGTTCGGATCGTAGGAGGGGACAGAGGCCATGGCCAGCACGTCGCCGGTCTTGGGGTCCACGGCGACCGCCGAGCCCCTTCCGGTGCTGCTGGCGGCGAGCTGCTCGTAGGCGAGGCGCTGCAGCTGCGGTCTTATGGTGAGCTGCACGTTGTTGCCGGGCTGGGGGCCGCCGGTGATCTGGTTGATCAGCTCATCGAGAGTGGCGGGCTCGGCGGTGCCGGAGAGGTGCGAGTTCTCGGCGATCTCGATCCCGGTCGCCCCGTACTTGGTGCTCCAGTAGCCGGTGATGGCGGCGTAGAGCTCTCCTTGCGGGTAGACGCGCTCGTAGGTGGTGTCGCCGTCACCGGTCTGTCTCTTCTCGCTCTTTGCGAGCACCGTCTCGCCGTCTCCGGCCAGGATCAGGCCGCGCGGGACCTCCAGCTGCCTCCGCGTCTGTAGAGAATTGTCCGGGTTGTTCGCCAGCGACTCGCGGGCATAGACCTGCCAGTAGGCGAGCACCCCCACCAGCGCCACGAACCCGAGCGCGAACAGATAGAACGTGCGCCGGACGTGCGCGTTCACAGGCCGGCTCCGTTGTAGAGAGGTTCCTCCGCCTCCCGTCGCCCGGCCTTCTCCGAGATCACCAGCAAGAGGCCGGTGAGGATGAAGTTGCCCACGACCGAGGAGCCGCCGTAGGAGACGAACGGCAGCGTTATGCCGGTCAGCGGTATCGCCTTCGTTACGCCGCCGACTATGATGAGGGTCTGCAGAGCGAACATGGCGGTGAGGCCGAAGGCCAGGAGCTTGGAGGCGTCATCGGGGGCCAGCAGGGCTATCTTGGTGCCCCGGTAGACGAAGGCGAGGAAGGCGAGCAGGACCGCCGTCGCTCCGAGCAGCCCGAGCTCGCTGGCTATCGCGCTGAAGACGAAGTCTGTCTGCACCTCGGGGATGGTCTGGGCGAAGCCTGCCCCAAGACCGGTGCCGGTGAGGCCGCCGTCGGCGATGTTGAAGATGCTCTGCAGGATCTGAAAGCCCGCGCCGTCGGGGTCCTGCCACGGGTCGAGCCAGGTCTGGACCCGGAGACGGACGTGGTCGAAGATCAGATACGCGGCGAAGGAGCCGAGTGCGAAGAGCAGTGCCCCGATGATGATGTAGGCGATTCGCCCCGTGGCCACATAGAGCATCAGAAGGGGTACGGAGAAGAAGAGGAGGCTTGAGCCCAGGTCCTTCTCGAATACCAGCAAAAAGAGCGAGGCTCCCCACACCAGGGCTACCGGCCCGAAGTACTTTATGGCGGGGATCTGCACCCCCAGGACCGTGCGGCTCGTGGCCGCAAGCAGGTCTCGCGTGTCGGCCAGGTATCCGGCGAAGAAGATCACGAGCGCTATGCGGGCGAACTCCGAGGGCTGGAAGTTGACCGGGCCGAGGTCCACCCAGAGCCGCGCCCCGTTCACCTCGTACCCGAGAGGCGTGAAGGTCATCCCGATCAGGACGAAGGCCCCGAGCACCATCAGGTACTTGTAGGCGAAGAGCCGCCCGTAGTCCCGGAAGAACACCACGATAAAGAACAGGGCGCCGCTGCCGACCAGGATCCAGATCGCCTGCGTTATCGCCAGGTTCTCGACGCCCTCGCGGTCGTAGGTGAGGCGGAAGATCATCACGAGCCCGAGCCCGGTAAGCAGGGCGACTATCGGCAACAGCAGCGCGTCGGAGTGCGGCAGGAGCAGCCGTACCCCCAGGTAGAGCGCGAACAGCGTGCCCGCGTAGTAGGCGCCGTAGATGAGAGGCGGGCTCGTGGCCTCCTGCACGAAGATCAGGGTTGCGAAGCCCAAGGTCGTGACCAGCAGGGCCAGGATCATAGGCATGGTGGCGCGCTGGGTCACGAGCCTACTTCCTCAGGTCGCGCAGGATGGCCACTATCTCCTCCTGCGTATAGAGCCTGTTGTCCCGGATGCGCTCCCGATACGGCTCCTTGACCTCCGAGATCTCGAGCTCCGTCCTGCGCCACTCTTCGTTGAGCTCTATCCCCATCGGTGCGTAGGGCAGCCCACGATAGACCACGACCTCACCGCTTTCGAGGTCGAGGAAGTACCTGCTCCCGGCCCACAGGTAGGCGGGTGTGAGAGCGACGACGACTACCAGGACGAGAGCGAGCCCGCGCACGATCCTGGTTATCCACCCGCCCCTGCGCCGCTTCCCGCTCCCTGAGGGGCGCCGAGAGCCCTTCGGGCGCCGCGCTTCTCTCCTTGAGGGCCGGCTCTCTCCCCAGCCCTCGGGTCGGGGAACGGCTCGCATCTCGCGGGTTCCGCCGGAGCGGTCCTCACGCGGGGGCGGCGGGGGAGGCTCGTGCCGCTTTACGTCCACCACGACGACCGTGACGTTGTCCGAGCCGCCGGCGTCGAGGGCGGCGGAGACGAGTCGGCGCGCCGGGGTCTCCGGGTCGCCGGCAGACTCCAAGAGTATCTCCGCCACCCGGGTCTCTGGGACCATGTCCGTGAGCCCGTCGGAACAGAGCAGGATCCTGTCCCCAGCCTCGATCGGGATCACTTCGGTGTCGATATTCACCTCGTCTTCGGCGCCCAGGGCGCGAGTGATGAGGTTCTTCTGCGGGTGCTCGGCGGCCTGGGCGCGGGTGAGATCTCCACTCCTGACGAGCTCCGCCACGAGCGAGTGGTCCTCGGTTATGGGTCGCAGCCTGCCCCCGCGCAGTACGTAGGCCCGAGAGTCTCCGACGTGCGCAACCTCGGCGACCGGGTCGCCGCCGCTCTCCGCGAAGCGTACCGCCACGACCGTGGTCCCCATCCCGTTGAGCCGTTCGTCGCCGCGCGCGGCGGCCAGGATGCGGCGGTTGGCCTCCCTTATCGCCGACTCGAAGGATCCCCCCGGCTCCAGTTCCTTGAGGGCGTCCACCGCGATCCGGCTCGCGACCTCCCCGGCCTCGAACCCGCCGATGCCGTCGGCTACCGCAAAGAGCGTCTCGTCGCGTCCGTCGCCGACGAGCATGGCGTCCTCATTGTTCTTGCGGACCTTGCCTGCGTCCGTGAGTCCGAAAGGTTCGAGCTCCAGGTAGGGCATGCTCTTACTCCTCGTACCTGAACGTCGTCGTGCCGATGCGCACGGTGTCGCCGTTGCGCAGGGGCGTGGCGCCGACCGCCTTGCGTCCGTTGACGTAGGTGCCGTTGGTCGAGCCAAGGTCCTCTACATACAGGAGGCCGCCGTGGCGACTCAGGCGAGCGTGGCGCCCGGAGGCGTAGTCGTCGCTCTTTAGCACGATGTCGCTCCCCGAGGAGCGTCCGAGGGTCGTCTCCCCGTTCCTGACGGGGAACCGGGTCTCCGGCGCGAGCACCTCTGAGTCCTCCACGACCAGCTCCGAGGCCCCGGTGGGTCGGGGGGCGTAGGCCCTCCGCCGGCGCTCCCTGCCGGGCTCAAAGCTCTCGTCGTCCGGGATGCGGCGCAGATCGCCTATGCCGCGGCGGACCACAGAGTAGATGAAGGCGAAGAGCAGCAGCAAGAGCAGGGCCTTCGCCGCCAGAAGCGGCACCTGGAGTTCGAGCATGTCGCTAGCGCCCTCCGGGCCCCGAGGCCGCCCTCCCCCCGCGCGGGGTCTCGCCCGGACTCCCCGGCGCGTCTATCCGGCGGACGAAGCGGGCGGTCGTCTGCCCGAAAGTCAGCTCGTCGCCGCTCTCGATGCGTTCGCGGTCTATGGGCGCACCGTCGAGCAGCGTGCCGTTGGTCGAGCCCAGATCCTCGACGATGAAGCCGTTGTCGGCGCGTAGTATCCTGGCGTGCCGCCGCGAGACGTTGGGGTCGGAGATGACTACGTCGTTGTCCTGCGAGCGACCGATGTTCCAGGGTCCCGGCCCCTCCAGCCGCTGAGGCTCGCCCTCGACCACCAGCTCGGCGATCTCCATGGCAAGTCCGTGCCGGCGCGCCTCCTCCGGAGAGATCGAGGATGTCGCTCCCTCGCGCGCGCTGGGGTCTGTGCGGAAGATGCGCGTCTGCCCGGAGGTGTCCTGCGGGGCGCCTTTCTCGCGGGGGCCCTCGCCGCCGGTTAGCTTCGCCGTCACGCCGAACTCGCCGAACTTGAGCGAGTCTTCTGTCTCGAAGCGTATCTTCGGCGGGGTCATCAGATGGTAGCCCTTGTTCTCGGCGTGGGCGGAGGCGTACTGGATCAGCTCGTCCTGCAGCGAGTCCTGGTATGCCCGGATGGACTCGGCGTCCTCCTTGGAGAGGTGGACGGTGAAGTCGTTAGGGGCGTAGGTGCGCGAGATGGAGACCATGCGGCCCTCGTCCATCTGCTTGGTGATGCCCTTGGCGATCTCGACCGGGTGGATCTGTCGCCTGAAAGCCCTGCCAAAGACTCCCTCCACGAGGGACTCCATCCGCTTCTCGATGCCCTTGAGGAAACCCAATAAGAAACCTACCCTCTCGCCCTCGACGCGAGGTACCGCAGCACCCCATACATTATAGCCGCGAGCCCAAGCGAAATCATTGCCTCGTTGAGCAGCTGCGGGCTATCGGAGACGAAGAGGGCGTACCCTAGCGCTCCTCCTCCCGCGGCGAGCGCGAGCCCGACGAACCACCTGCCGGTCCACTCAAAGACCGAGACCGCCGCCGCCATCGCCGTCCATAGCACGACCATCGAGAGCGTCTGCGGCACGACCGTGAGCACCCTCCCGGCGTGCTCCAGCAGCTCCAGCGGCCCCGCGAACACGGACATCTCCCTGAACGGACCCCCCACGAAGGGGATCACGCCGTCGCCGAGCGTGATCTCGTAGAAGATCAGAGCCAGAGCCCCCGCTGCCGCCGAGAGCGTGGCTCCCAGAGGCCGCATGAGCGCCCCCATAAGAAACGGCAGCCCGGCCCCGAGCCCGACCAGGGAGAGCGGCACCGCCAGCAGCGGTCCGAAAGGGAGCCGGGCCACGTCCCCGCTCGCCGTACCCGCGCCCCCGACCCAGAGTCCGCCGACCACCGGCAACAGCGTCGCCACGCCGAGGCCCGCCGTCCCGCTCTGCAGCAGGATCACGGCGAGCGCCACGATGACGCCGAGCGCCGCGACTCGCGGCAACAGATAGCCCAGGACGCCGAAACCCGCCGCTATCCCCGCCGCCTCCGCGCCGCCCCGTCCGAGCACCTCGAAGACGAGCGTGTAGCCGAGCCAGCCGGCCACCGCGCCGTTTAGCAGCCGCAGGAGCGTGTCCGAGAGTCCTCTGGAGAGAGAGGCGGGAGCCCTCTTCTTGCGCCCGGTGGAGGCGGCCTCGATAGGGGCCTTCCTGCCGGTCAGCATCTTGAGGGCGGCCCAGGCGCTCTGCGGACGGTGGGCGGGGTTCGGGGAGGTGGCCCGGTCCACGAACTCCTTCAGTCGCGGCGGCGGCTCGTAGGGCTGGTGCGCGAGCAGCGTACGGGCCGTCGCCCCGACCGCGTAGATGTCCGTCAGCGCG
>JBFLXF010000154.1:0-5872 GCA_040757515.1 Actinomycetota bacterium | reverse complement strand
TCGCGCCGCCCGGACGAAGATCCGCACGGCGAGCTCCGGCCCGTGGTGGCGGACGAGGAAGCCGTAGTGGGCCCGGGTGTCCAGCGTCCCGAACAGGGCTCCCACCACGCGGCCCGTCGCGAGGTCCTCGGCGACGGCCACCACGGCGTGCGGGCTCCGGGCGAACGCCCGATGGTAGCTCTCCAGGAAGCCCTCACCGAAGCGCGTGATGAAGCCGCCCGGCAACTCGCGGAGGTGCAGCGGCGCCGTCCAGGTCGCGTCGTGGTGGGTGAAGAAGCGGACCCGCACCCCGCCCGGCCCCGACGCGAAGGGACCTCGCCCGCCCTCCGCTGGTCTCCGGTCCCGGCCGGTCATCCTGCCCGCTCCCCGTCGCCGGCGAAGGCGCGGCGGGCACCACGCCACGCGCGGGCCGCCGCCTCTCGTGTCCGGGTCCGAACCTCCCAGGACAGGGAGGTGGGGTTGAACGCCCCGAGCAGGCGCCGCCAACGCGGCAGCGCCGCGAGCGCGCGGACGGCCCTCCGGTGCGCCTTCCTCACGTCGGCTACCGGCTCCGGGGCGTAGAGGTGCTCGGAGTAGACCCACGCGAGGTCCTCGAACGGCGCGGGGTCCAGCCCCCCGACCCTCGCTGCGCCGGAGAGGCGCTCGACCGGCGTGAGGGCCTCCGGGTTCCGCCCGCTTCTTCTGGGCTGCGGCCACGCCGCGTCTTCGAGCCTGTTCAGCACGTCCCGGTAGAGGGCTTCCGGCGTTCCGCGCGCGGCGCGCGCTCGCTTCAGTACCGGGACCCCAGCGAGCAGCCCGGCGAACGCGAGGAGGTAGGCCACCGGCGTGACGGAGCGCCGGTTATCCTGGCTCGGGGCACCACCCGCCGTGTCCGCATCGCTCTGCGGCATGGGTGTCTCTAGCGGGGCACCGTCCGCGACGCGCGGGCCGGGAACCTGTTGCGCAGGCGTTCCGGTCTCGGGGGCGGGCGCGCTCCCGGCGCGGGGCGCGTTCTCCTCCATGGTCGGGGTCAGCCCGAAGCCGGGGGTGGGGTCGAACGGGTACCAGCCGACGCCGGGGAAGTAGACCTCGACCCAGGTGTGCATATTCTTGCCGCGGATCACGTACTCGCCGGGGGCGACCTCCTCCCCGGGCCGGGCGCCGTAGACCAGGCGGGCGGGCACGTCCATCTCGCGCAGGATCAGGACCATCGAGGTGGCGAACTGGACGCAGAAGCCCTCCCTGCCGTCGCCGAGGAACTCCTCCAGGGCCCGGTCCGCCCGGCCGTAGTCCACGTCGAGGTTGTACGTGAACCCGCCGTCGTAGAGCAGGTAGCGCTCTATCGCGCGGGCCTTCTGGTAGGGGGTGCCCGTGGCGTAGGAGTCCTCTATCCTGCGGGCCGTCTCCGGGATCTCCTCGGGAAGGGAGTTGGGCAGCTGGAGGTACTTCTCTTCTACCTCCGCAGGGTACGTCGTGCCGGCGCTATGGAGCTGCCCTTCGGTCGGCTGCGGGACCTCGGAGACGACGCGGTACCGGGAGTCTTCGGAGAGGGTCTCCTCGGAGGCCCAGGACCCGTCGGAGAGCGGCGTGGCGTCCGGGCCCCAGACGGAGAGGATGCGGTAGCCGCCGAAGATAACGCCTGTGCGGGCGTCGGAGATCCGGACGCTCTGTGCCACGCGCCGGGTCTCTACGCCGGGGGCGATCTCCTCGCCGGCGTCAGCTCCGGGGCGGACGGTGCTGGACCAGCGCACGCCGTCGAAGCGGTCCAGGGTCCCCCCGCGCCACAACAGCGGCTCCTCGCTCCTCACCCGGAAGAGCTCGGTCTCCCTGCCCGCCTTCAGGTAGTTGCCCACGTCCGCCCGCACGTCGAGCCCGGCCGGACCGCCGCCGACCACCTGGCCGATCTGCCGCCAGTCCACCAGGGCCGGCTTTATGACCGCCTCCGCGAGCGGGCTCCTGGGCAGGGCGAGCACCGCGCCGGCGACGACTATGGCGACGACCAGGGCCGGCAACCTCGGTCCGGCGGGCACGCCGGACCGCACGCCGGCGAAGAGCAGGAGGAGTACGGAGGAGACGAGGAAGACGGCGAAGAACGGTCCCGCCCCGTCCTCCAGGCTGACGGTGCTGAGTATCCCTATCGTCAGCCCGAGGAGGGCCACGGAGACGACCGGGCTTCCCCGGTGGAGGGTGGCCGTGACCGCGAGGGCGACCACCACCATGACCGCCGGGATGAGGACGAGCAGGAGCCCCGGCGCCGGGTCGTAGGGCGCGGGCTCGGCGTACATGGTGATCGCCGCCTCCCGAGCGTCGCCCGCGATCCGCGCCAAGAGCTCCGGCAACCCGGAGACGGACAAGAGCGCCCCCGGTCCGTAGACGGCCGCCGGCGCGTAGAGCGCCGCAGCGGGGAGGACCAGCACGAACCGGAGCCCGCCCGCCGAGCCCGCCAGCGCCGCGACGAGCGCCGCCACCACCAGCGGTAGCCAGGTCCCCCCGCCGGCCTCCGCCAGAAAGCCCGCGTCCGGGTTTCTGCTCCCGCCGGCGAACAGGATGCCGAAGGCGCCGCCCGTGGTGAGCGACGCCGCGTACAGCGGGGCCGCGACCCACGGCCCCGCCGCCCCTCCCTTCGCGGCGTCGCCCCTACGGGAGCCGGACGGCGAGCGCCTTCCCGCGCCCTCTTCGCGCCGCCCGGTCATAGCGCGGCTGGTCTCACGTTTCTCCGAACGTCCGGTCTTCAACACGAGCTAACGTCTCTTCCCACGATCGGCCCGAAGGCACCCGGTTCGCTCAAGCTTCCTGCGCAACGTCGACCAGCTCGGCCCGCACGATCAGGCGCCTCGAGTAGTCGGGGAGCGTGCAGGTCTGCAGTGTCAGGACGTTCTTGCCCTCCACCGGCTCCGTCACGGAGAGGTCGGTGGGATCCACGACGAACTCCCTGGTGACCCGGTAGGTGTACCTCCGGCCGTCGGCGTCGGTGACGAAGACCTCGTCCCCCTCCTCCAGCTCGTTGAGGTCGAAGAAGGCGAGGAAGCTCTCCGTGCCCGGGTAGCCGAGGCGGTGGCCGGCGAGGTAGACGTTGGCCTCCTCCTGCCAAGGGAAGCCGGTCCCCTTCAGGTGGATGGCGGCGTTGTTGCGAAGGGCTTCTTCATCGTCGCCCGCCGCGTCCGGCACCTTCGCGTCCTTCACGCGGGCCATGTCGGGTATGGTGACCGTAAGGGTCTTGTCTTCGGGCCCCCCGCTCGCCTCCGGCGCCTCGGCCAGGGGGCCAAGATCGGGGACGTTGAAGCCCGCGGGGTCCCCCCGGTTGGTGGCCGTGCTGCCCGGAGACCACCCGAGGAAGAACGACCCGATAAGGGCAACGCCCCCGGCTATCAAGACCACGCTGAGAAGACCGGAAACAACCTCTTTGATGCGCAACTTTCGTGCCTCCCCTTAAGAGTCAGCGTAGAGAACGCTCCGTACATCCGCCGGGCCGGGGAGGGCTCCGGCGTCCGGCTTTCGTCGGGCCCTGGACGGGCGTAAAGGGGCGGCTAGAGCAGGAAGACCTGGAGCCGGGCGCGTGGGGGTGCTTGCACGCAAGAGGGTACGCGTCGCGGCAGGGCTCGGGAGACGGACCGGAAGGTCCTGGCTCCGCGACTGACGCGTGCACGGCGGAGCAGCAGGCGCACCGCCGCCCCCAGGAACGCGAAGAGCGCGGCGGTGTAGAGGGCGCCAGCCGGACCGTGGTGCTCGGGGGCGGTGGCGCCGGCGTCTTCCGCGGCGAAGGCCTGGTGCACCTCCGGGGGAACCGCCGGACCGGACGCGGCGAGGTGCCCGTAGCTCAGGGCCCCGCACAGGCACATCGCTCCCGCCAGGAAAATGAGCAGGAGCCCGGAACCGGTCAGCCTACGCGAGAGCACCGCGTACCTCCACGTTGGGCTCTCGCGCCGGGGCGCGCCCTCTGGTCTGCTCGGGAACCATCGACCCGGGATTCTACTACGGCTCGCGCCCGGCGTCCGCGCGGACCGCGGGGGAGGGCGCCCCTCCCCCGCAACGTAGGTCCGTTCGCCTCACGCGGCCTCGCTAGCCCTCCGGGTACCACTGCTGGCGCCACTGGCGCAGCTGCCGGATCTCGCGCGTCTGGGCGTCCACGATATCGGAGGCGAGCGCCCGTATCTCCTCGTTCTCGCTCTCTTCGAGGGCTACCCTCGCCATCTCTATGGCGGAGCGGTGGTGCGGGATCATGGCGTCTATGAACGCTTTGTCGAAGGGCTCGGCGTTCGCCAGCTCGTCGGCCGGCTCCATCCCCATCGCCTCCATCTCCGCGTCGCTCATCTGCGTGGGTACCTCCGAGGTGCCGAACTCCTGGCGCTTGATGCGCCTCAGTTCCTCTATTTCGTCGCCCTGGGCAGTGACGATCTCCTCGGCCAACCGCCTTATCTCCGGATGCTCGGCGTTGTCCAGGGCCACCTCGGCCATCTCGATGGCGCCCCGGTGGTGGGGAACCATCGCGTCGATGAAAGCCTCGTCGGAGTACTCACCGTCGACCATCACCATCTCCCGGGCGCCCATGGAACCGCCTTCCATGCCCCGCATGCCCCCGGTGGTCTCGCCCATGCCCATCTCGCCGTGGTCCATCCCGGCCATGCCGCCGTTGGACTCCTGCTGCGACGCCCCTCCGGAGCCGCCGTTGTTCGTCCCTTGCGCGTCTCCGGCGCCCTGGCCGCCGCCCGCGTTGCCCCCGCACGCGGCGAGCAGCAGGGCAGCGGCCAGCACGAGCGCCAGGGGCGCCAATCTCCACGATCTCTTCAAGGTCTCTCCTTCCCGAAAGGTACGAAGTCTGTGCTATCGGACCTCGGGAAGGACTACAGCCTCAGCACCCTCAAAGAGACCGGGGTGGGTCCCCGCGGCAGGCAGAGCCGAACGGGTGGGCGTCGCACCACCGTGCGCATCGGCGGCGCAGATTGGAGCACGCCGCCGCCGACCGCGCGTCGCATCCAGAGGGCTACCGCCAGGCCGACGAAGAGGGCGGCGACGTCGTTCACCACGTGCAGCAGGCCCTTCCCCGGCTGCTCGTCCGGCGTTCCGGCCGGCGTCTCGTGTCCCGCCATCCCGACGTGCCCCTCGGCACCCAGCTCGTGCGCGGCGCCGAACGCCCCGTGGCAGATCAGCAGGCCGAAGATCAGCAAAGGAGCGAGGAGCCGCCCGACCAAGAAGCCGCGAGCCAGGACGGGCGCGCCCGGACGTGTGAGTTCGCCGATCATCTGCGAGATTCTAACCCATCGACGCCGCCCGCTCGCGCGAAGGGGGAGGCTCCCCCTTCGCGCTCCCTACCGGGCCACGAAGGAGGCGTGGGGGTGGTCCATGTGGTTCGCGGTCGGGGAGCCGCGGTCCTCCATGTACTGCCAGCCGCTGCCGAAGTTGATCCGCTGCTGCCAGATGACGTAGTAGACACCCAGCCTGTCTTTGTTGGCCAGCAGGTAGTTCGCCACCTGGTCGCCGAGCGCCGCGTCGTCGTAGACCATGAAGTCCAGCGCAAGACCCGAGCCGTGGTCGCCGGGATCCCCCGGCCTCAGCCCGTAGATTGTCTGCAAGCCGAACTGCGCGCGCACCTCGCAGCCTGCCGCCGCTACGTGCGGCTGCACGCCGCCGAAGGTGTCCCCGCACGAGCTCCCGCCGGCCGGCGGAGCCGGAGAGGGTGCGGGCTGCGGAGCGGGTGCCGGCTGTCCGGGGGCGGGTTGGGGGACGGCCTGCTCCGGCGCGGTCTGCTCGGGGACCGGCTGCGCCACGGGCTGCTGCACGGGCGCTTCGGCGGCGATCAACTCGTTAGCCGCCGCCTCCTGGGCGGCCTGCCGCTCGGCCTCGGCCTGCTGCTGCGCCAGCTCCGCCGCCGCCCGGGCCTGCTCGGCCGCCAAGC
>JBFLXF010000153.1:0-5881 GCA_040757515.1 Actinomycetota bacterium | reverse complement strand
AGCCCGAGGGGCGAGATCATCAGCACCCACAGCGGCGGGTTCAGGTTCGCGAGCCGTGCCCCGGCGTCGTAAACATCCTCCCCCTCCAGGAAGGCGTCGGCCGAACGCCAAAACGTGTCGAAGTCCGCGTGCACGTCCATGGACTCGGTCGAGATCCGCTCCAGCGTCCCCGCGCCGAAGAATAAGTTCATCCCGAGCGCGGCCGCCAGCACGCAGACCGCGATCCCTACGAGGACCGCGCTCGCCAGTGTAAAGCCCCGTTCCTTACGCATGCTCAGGTCACGCCGTCTCGTTGCCAGCCACAGCCCGCCATCATACGCCCGCAAGAGCCAGCGTTCCCGATACTACGTCTTAGAGAAGGAATCCCGGAACAGAAAGCGGAGAGGGGGGGATTCGAACCCCCGGCGCCGGGATTACCGACGCTACGGTTTTCGAGACCGCCGCATTAGTCCGCTCTGCCACCTCTCCGCGCGAGAGTTTATCCGGGATACCGCCCCCCTTCAACCACACATCTTCCAACCCACGAGCGCCCGTACGCTCCGGCACCGGCATCCAAAGAACCCGCCCGCCCGTCGAGACCCGCAGACGCCCCTTACCGACCAGAACCTGCATTTTGCAGCACATTTTCAGCACAAGCGCACTCGCACCATGGGCAGCGGTTCATGCAACGCACAATATATAACCTTAAAGTTTAAGGTTATATATCTCCTGTCAAGGGTTATGACCGGGAGCGAGACACGGGGCACGAGTATATACTCTGGCGCGGTGCGGGCGGTGTGTGGCCCGCCAGTAGAAGCATCATGGCCCAGTCTCTCTACAAGAACGGCTTCGGTACGGTCTGGTCGGAGGCTCCGTGGTAAGAGATACCGGCGAGTCGCTGAAGGCGACGCGTCCGTATGCCGTGCTGTCCATCGCGACGGCGCTGGCAACCATTGGGCTCAAGTTTGGAGCGTATCTGCTCACAGGGTCGGTAGGGTTATTCTCGGACGCGGCGGAGTCGGGGGTGAACCTGGTAGCGGCGCTGGCCGCGTTCTGGGCGCTCACGCTGGCGGCCAGACCGCCGGATGAAGAGCACGCTTTTGGACACGGCAAGGCCGAGTACTTCTCGAGCGGGTTGGAAAGCGCGCTGATCTTGATCGCAGCAGGGGGCATCGGGGTGGCTGCGGTCGGACGGTTACTCGATCCGCAGCCACTGGAGAACGTCAGGGTAGGGCTCGCGATCACGCTGGCGGCGGCTGCGCTCAACGGCGGGGTGGCGCTGGTGCTGCTTCGGGCCGGGAGGCGGCTGCGCTCGATCACCCTCCGGGCCAACGCCCACCACCTGCTCACCGACGTCTGGACCTCTGGCGGCGTCGTGCTTGGCGTAGTCGTCGTCGCGCTCACCGGCTGGCTGGTTCTGGACCCCATCATCGCGCTTGTGGTCGCCGCCAACATCGTCTGGACCGGCGTCCGGTTGTTGAAAGACACGGTGAGCGGGCTGCTCGACCGGGCTTTGCCGCCCGAGGATCAGGCCGCAATCTCTGAGGTGCTCTCCCGGCACGAGGAGGAGGGGATCCGGTTTCATGCCCTCCGCACCCGTGCCTCCGGCCAGCGGCGCTTCATCTCGATGCACGTCCTGGTGCCGGGCCGGTGGACCGTCAAGCGCGCTCACGACCTCTCCGAGGAGATAGAGCACGAGCTCGCCGAGCGGCTCCCGCAGAGCACCTTCTTCATACACGTCGAACCCTCCGAAGATCCCGCCTCCTTCGCAGACCAGACCCTCGACCGTAGGCCCGCGAAGAAGCCCGAAGACAGAGACTAACCAGAGACGGCTTTATCGCAAAGTAGGCGAACCACGCCAGCCGCCATACTGCCCGCAAAACTACAGCCCTTCGGAGATTACGCCCCCATTTGAGGGCAACCGCAAGGGGCGAACCCGCGGCGCGCGGGTTCGCCCCTTCCCGGCCGCCTGGAAGCCGGCCTAGCTACACTTGGAGTAGCCGCAGGAGTGGCAAACGACGCAGCCCTCCTGGCGGGTGAGGCCGCTTCCGCAATCAGGACAGGCTCCGATCACGGGCAGCTCCCGCGCCTCGACAATGTCCTCCTCGACCAGATAATGCTCGGCCATCGCCTTCGCCACACCGTCGGGCACCGAGAGGATGGCGCTCGGGCCGACGCCCGCCGGGTGCCCGTCCTGGATGCCCCTGAGCTGGTGCACGATCTCGGCCGGAGAGGCGCCATGCTTCTCGGCGAGCGAGATCATGCGCCCCAGAGCGTCGGAGAAGGCCGCCGCCGTCCCGCCCGGCTTGCCGAGCACGATGAAGCACTCGCGCGGACCGAACTCGTCGTCGTTCATCGTCACATACAGCGGCCCGTGTCCGGTCTGCAGCTTCTTGGTCACCCCAGAGAGCGTGCGCGGACGCCCGTTGCGCGCCTCGGCGAGCGAGACGTGCCTGACCTCCCGCTCCGGCGGAGCGACCGGCTGGGCGGTAGGCGCCTCGGGGGAGGCCGGCGTCATCGTCGGCTTCTCGTCCGGCTTGCCGGTCTTGCCCGTGCTGAGCACCTGGGCGTCCCTGGAGCCATCGCGGTAGACGGCCACGCCCTTGCAGCCGAGGGCGTAGGCCTGGCGGTAGGCTCTCTCCACGTCTTCGACCGTCGCCTCGTTCGGGAGGTTTATCGTCTTGGAGATCCCCATCGAGGTGTACTTCTGGAAGGCCGCCTGCATCCTCACGTGCCACTCGGGGGTGATGTCGTGGGAGGTGACCCACACGCTGCGCACGTCCTCGGGAACCTCGGGGATGTCCCTGACCGAGCCGTGCTCGGCGACCTTCTTCATCAGCTCCCCGGAGTAGAAGCCCCTCTCCTTGGCCAGCCGCACGAACTCGGGGTTCACGTCCGGCATCTCCATGTCGGCCTGCCGCCGCATGAAGGCGACGGCGAAGAGGGGCTCGATGCCGCCGGAGCAACCAGCGATCATGGAGATGGTGCCCGTCGGGGCGATGGTCGTGACCGTCGCGTTGCGCACCCTGTCTCCGCGGGCCTCGTGGCGGGAGCCCTCCCAGTTGGCGAAGACGCCGCGCTCGCGGGCCAGCTCCCGGCTCGCCTCCCAGGCCTCATCGTCTATGAACTTCATCACCCGCTCGGCGAAGGCGAGGCCTTCCTCTGAGTCGTAGGTGATGCCGAGCCGGATCAGGAGGTCGGCGAAGCCCATGACCCCCAGGCCGATGCGCCGGTTGCCCCGGCTCATCTGCTCGATCTCCGGCAGGGGGTAGTTGTTCATCTCGATGACGTTGTCGAGGAACCGCACGGCGGTGTGCACCGTCTCGCGCAGGTCCTCCCAGTCCACCGACCCCTCGCCCACACGCTCGCCCTCGACGAAGAAGCGCTCGAGGTTGATCGAGCCGAGGTTGCACGAGTCGTAGGGCGGCAGGTGCGCCTCAGAGCAGGGGTTGGTGCTCTCTATCGGGAACTGCGGGGTGGGGTTGTCGGCGTTGATCTTGTCTATGAAGACCACGCCCGGCTCCCCGTTGAGCCACGCGCCCTCCACGATCTTGCGGAACAGGTCGCGCGCCCGGACGGTCCTCGCCACCTCGCCGTTTCGGGGGTTGATCAGGTCGAAGTCCTCATCCGCCTCCACGGCCTCCATGAACTCGTCGGTAATGGCGACCGAAATGTTGAAGTTGTTGATCTGGTCGTTGTCGTTCTTGCAGGTGACGAACTCCTCGATGTCCGGGTGGTCCACCCGCAGGATGCCCATGTTCGCCCCGCGCCGCGTGCCGCCCTGCTTGATCTTGTCCGTCGAGGCGTCGTAGATCGCCATGAACGACACCGGCCCGCTCGAGACCCCCATCGTGGACTGCACCAGGTCGTTCTTCGGACGCAGCCTGCTGAAGCCGAAGCCGGTGCCACCGCCGGACTTGTGGATAATCGCCTGGTGCTTGAGAGTGTCGTAGATGCCGTCTATGGAGTCCTCGACCGGCAGGACAAAGCAGGCCGAGAGCTGCTGCAGCTCCCTGCCCGCATTCATCAGCGTCGGGGAGTTGGGCATGAACTTCCTGGAGAGCATGATCTGGAGGAACCTCTCCGACCACTCCTCGTAGAGCCTCTCGGCCTCCTCACCCTCCTTGAAGCGCAACTCGCCCTCAGCGATGTTCGAGGCCACCCGCCGGAACATGTCGATGGGCTCCTCGATAGCCTCGCCCGCCTCGTTCTTCTTGAGGTAGCGCTTCCTGAGAACGGCCAGGGCGTTCTCGGTGAGCTCGATATCCGTCAGCCTGTTGCGGTTCGCTTCCAAACCCATCCTCCCCGGATTGTACTCCTTGTTTCCGTCTATCCCACTACGTTTTTGGCTACCGGCCCCCCATGCCAGAGCCCGCCAGACGCACCAGCTCCGATCGGAACTGGTCCACGTCCGTGTACTGCCGGTACACCGAGGCGAAACGCAGGTAGGCGATCATATCCAACCTGCGCAACCGGATCAGGACCATGTCCCCCAGCCTCCTGGAGGAGACCTCGTGGCGTCTGCGCTCTCGCAGCTCGGCCTCGATCTCGTCCACAATCACCTCGACATCTTCATCCGTGACCTTCTGCTTGGCGCACGCCTTGGCGATCCCCGCCCGCAGCTTCTCCCGATCGAAAGGCTCCCGCCTCCCATCCCTCTTTATGACCATGAGCCTCAAGGGCTCCCGACGCTCGTAGGTCGTGAACCTCTTCCCACACTCCGGAGAGAGACACTCCCGACGCCGCCGGATCGCATCCTTCGCCTCTGAAAGCCGCGAATCTATAACCCGCGTATCCTCGAAATCACAGTAGGGACACTGCACCTCGTAACCCCCATCACCTCAACACCACATCTGGTATGCGGAAAACCTAGCACACCACATTTTCGAATCGCAACAGCCCCTAAATAACTCTTAACTTAAGGTTAACTGGAATCTAAAGGCGAGAAATGGCTTATCTAAGCCGTTTGAGACTCTCGCCAAAGGGAGGAAAGAATTTTTCAGAAATTTTTCCTTCTCGCCGCCAAAGACCGAATTTCCCGCAAATCGTACACCTTCAGATTCAGGTAGATTCGATTGCCTCTATCAGAGCTTTAATTTAAGCATTGCTTTCTTGTGTAGATTACCGTTTAGTTCAGGTTTACCATGAAGTGGCACGTTAGTTACAAGAGTGCGGCTACTTCAGGAGGTTTTGCGCCTTTGTTTGAAGAAGTCCCGCAGCAGGGCGGCGGCTTCTTCTCTGAGGATTCCGCTCTCCACGGCGATGGTGTGGTTGAGCCGGGCGTCGGCGGGCACGTTGTGCAGGGTTCCGGCGTATCCTGCCTTGGGATCGGGGGTGGCGTAGATGATACGGGAGACCCGGGCGGCGTAGGCGGCGCCCGCGCACATGGGACACGGCTCCAGCGTGGAGTAGAGGGTGCAGCCTGTAAGGCGCCAGCCACCCAGGAGGGCGGCGGCCCGGCGGATGGCGAGCAGTTCGGCGTGAGCGGTAGGATCCTTGGTGGCCTCGCGCTCGTTTGAGGCGACCGACAGGATCTCCTCTTCCCGCGCGATAACGGCGCCCACGGGCACCTCTCCCCTCGCCGCTGCGTCCTCCGCAGCGCGGAGGGCGTGGCGCATTAAGGTGAGGTCCAAGCCGGACCGTCCGCCTCCGGCGTTGTGCGGGTCTTCGAGCATCGCGCCGATGATATCAGCGCGGCGTGGTTACGAGGCGCTCCAGGCCGAACATCCTCAGCGGGCTGTAGACATCCGGAGCTCGCCGGGCTCAGGCGAGGTTCTCGGGGATAAGCCGTTCGACGATCACGACGTTGCGCCAGACGCCGTCGAGCCGGGCGTGCTTCTCGTAGACGCCGACCTCGCGGAACCCGAGAGAGGCGAGGAGCCTGCGGCTCGGCGCGTTCTCG
>JBFLXF010000152.1:0-5898 GCA_040757515.1 Actinomycetota bacterium | reverse complement strand
GGCTGGTCAACGCCGGGGGCCTCGGCATAGTGGTAGCCTACCTGATGGTCGCCGTCTCGTTCCTGATCCTGCGCCGCCGCGAGCCCGACATGGAGCGCCCGTTCCGGGCCGGTCGTGGTCCCGTTATCGGGATCGTCGCCGTGGTATTGAGTCTCCTGTTCACCAGTCAGTACCTGCCCGGGATGCCCGCCGGCCTCGGAGCGCCAGAGTGGATCATCGTCGGCCTCTGGTCCGTCCTCGGCCTGGTCTTCGCCACTCGTATGAACGTGCCAGAGTACGATCCCCAACTCTGAGCATGGGAGTCCATACAACGTCTATACTGCAAAAAGTCAGGCTGACAGGAAGAGGTGCTGCGGATGCTGGAGTCCAGGAGAATCAAGACCGAGATACCGGGGCCGAAGAGCCGGGCGCTCATGGAGCGGCGGCGCAAGGCCGTCTCTTCGGGGGTAGGGATCGCGACCCCCATCTTCGCGCGGGAGGCGCATGGCGCCCTGCTGACCGACGTTGACGGCAACACGTTCATAGACTTCGGTGGGGGCATCGGGGTCTTGAACGTGGGGCACGCCAACCCGCGGGTCGTCGAGGCGGTCAAGGAGCAGGCCGAGCGCTTTTTGCACACCTGCTTCTACGTCACCGAGTACGAGCCGTATGTGGAGCTTGCGGAGAGGCTCAACGCTCTGGTGCCGGGGGATTTCGAGAAGCGGAGCATGTTCGTCAACTCCGGGGCGGAGGCGGTGGAGAACGCGGTCAAGATCGCGCGTTCCTACACGCGCCGGGCCGGGATCATCGCCTTCGACAACTCCTTTCACGGGCGGACGCTGCTTACGATGACGTTGACGAGCAAGGCGGACCCGTACAAGAAGGGCTTCGGGCCGTTCGCACCGGAGGTCTACCGCGCGCCCGCGCCCTACCCGTACCGCGGTCCCTCGGAGGAGGAGTGGTTTGACGCCTTCGAGCGCACGATGGTCAACGTGGACGTCGGCAGCGTCGCCGCTGCGATCGTGGAGCCCGTGTGCGGCGAGGGCGGCTTTATACCGTGGCCGGACTCCTGCCTGCGGCGGCTGCGCGAGTGGTGCGACGAGCGCGGGATCGTGCTCATCATCGACGAGGTGCAGAGCGGCTTCGGCAGGACGGGGACGATGTTCGCCATCGAGCACTCGGGCGTCGAGCCGGATATCGTGACGACGGCCAAGAGCATGGGCGGCGGGATGCCGATAGCCGGGGTGACGGGGCGGGCGGAGATCATGGACTCCGTCCACGCCGGGGGCCTCGGGACCACCTACGGCGGCAACCCGCTCTCCTGCGCTGCGGCGCTCGCGGTCATAGAGGCGTTCGAGAAGGACGACCTGCTCGGCCGGGCTCAGGCTTTGGGCGAGAAAGTAATGTCGGCGATGCGCGAGATCCAATCCTCTCACCCCGACTTTGTCGGCGATGTGCGGGGCCTGGGCGCGATGGCGGCGATGGAGCTCGTCAGGGACCCCGAGAGCAAGACGCCGGACAAGGAGAGGACCGGGCGGGTCGTCGAGGCCGCGTTGCAGGAGGGGCTGCTGTTGCTCACGGCCGGTCAGTTCGGGAACGTCATCCGCACCCTCATGCCGCTCAACATCACCGACGAGGAGTTGGAGGAGGGCTTCGCGGCGATGGCCCGCGCCTTCGACGCTGTGGCCTGATCCGAAGGCGCGCTACCCGGCGGTTCACATCGCCGGGTAGCGCGGTCGGTCGAGTCCGGATGAGTGCCGGGGCCCCTGTGGGTCTTGGAACGGTGGCCGCGCCGGTCGGATACCGTTACCCTACGCCTGTCGTGAACCGCAACATGAGGAGGGGGCGATGAGCGCCAGATACATCCACACCTGCTACCGCATACTCGACCCGCACAGGAGCGAGGACTTCTACGTGAACAAGCTCGGCCTCAAGAAGCTCGGCGAGATGCACCTCGACGGGGCCACGAACCACTTCTTCGCCGTCGAGGAGGACCCCTCATCGCCGATGCTGGAGCTCACCCACAACCACGACCGCACCGAGCCCTACGACAAGGGCGACGGCTACGCCCACGTCGCCTTTACGGTAGACGACCTTGAGGGCACGGTGGCGAGGCTCAAGGAGCAGGGCGTGAGGGTGACGCTCGAGCCCAAGACCCTCACCGCCGACGGGCACGACTACAGGATAGCCTTCGTCGAGGACCCGGACGGCTACAAGGTGGAGCTCGTCCAGCGCGGCACCATGAAGGTGGGGGACATCGTCCAGTAGGGGCGCTGCTGCCCGGCGGAACGGCTCTCTGCGCTAACCTGCCCGGTAGCGCGGCGCGCTCCGGCGCCTCGCCCGCTTACCGGCGGTCTGTAGTCCGTTCGTGAGAGATGCGTTCGCGCAGCGCGGCCTTGAGCACCTTGCCGGCGGGGTTGCGCGGCAGGGCCTCGACCAGCCGGATGTGGCGCGGCAGCTTGAAATCTGCGAGCCGCCCGGCGGCGAAGGAGCGCAGTTCTTCGAGGGTGGGCGGCTCTTCAGCGGGGGCGGGCACGACCACCGCCGCTACGGACTCACCCCACTCCGGGTGTGGTGCTCCTATGACGGCCACGTCGGCTACCTTGGGGTGAGAGGCGAGCGCTGCCTCCACCTCGCTGGGATAGACGTTGACGCCGCCGGAGATGATCACGTCCTTCGCCCGATCCACGACCCAGTAGTAGCCTTCGTCGTCGCGCCTCGCGAGGTCGCCGGTGCGCAGCCACCCTTCTTCGTCCAGTACTTCCCGCGTGGCCTCCGGCAGGTTGCGATATCCGCGCATCGCCGAGCCGGCGCGCAGGTGCAGCTCTCCGACCTCGCCCGCCTCGATCTCTTCTCCGCCGATCCCCACGAGGCGTATCTCGCAGTCGAAGGTGGGACGGCGGCCGATGCTGCCGGCCTTTCTGGCGTGCTCCTCGTGCTCGAGCAGCGTGCCGTTGGGACCGGCCTCGGTGAGCCCGTAGACTCCCATCCAGCGGGCCGCGGACGATGCTCCGTAGGCGCCCATAACCGCTCGCACCTGTCCTGCTTCCATAGGGGAGCCGCCGTAGATCCAGAGCTTCATTCCGGAGAGGTCGTGCTTTGAGGGGTCGGCCTTGAGCCCCAGCAGGTAAGCCACGGGCGCGGCGAACGTGTGCGTGGCCCGGTGCCGGGCGGCCTCCTCGGCGAGCATTCCGGGGTTCTCCAGCGGGTTGAACGTGCCGACGATCTGTGTCGCGCCCGCGTAGAAAGAACCGTAGGCCATCAGGTGCAGAGGGGCGGAGTGCGTGAGGGGCATCAGTTGCAGGATGCGATCCCGGGGGCGCATGCATGTCTCGGCCACCATCATGCGTCCCGCCGCGAGGGCCGCGCGGTGGGTGAGCTCCACGCCTTTGGGCCGCCCGCTCGTCCCGGAGGTGTAGAGGACCGCCGAGAGCGCGTCTTCGCCGGTCGAGGCCGGGGGCGGGGTCCCGCTATCGGGCGCCTGGAGCAGCTCCCCGGCCGATACGCGAAAGCCTTCGAAGCTCTCGGGCAGCAGGTGCTCCAGGCGGGGCTCGAAGATCACTCCGACGGCACCGGAGTCCTCCAGCATGTGCTCCACCTCGGCGGAGCTGAGGCGGACGTTGATCGGGACGATGCTCCCTCCGGCCCTCAGTACGCACAGTACCGCCAGCAGGAACGTCCCGGAGTTGGGCAGCAGTATGGCTATGGGGTCTTCGCTCTCGACGCCGCGCCGCGCAAGCAGCACGGCCCCCGCATCCATCGCCCTCGCGGCCTCGGCGTAGCTCATCCCGGCGCCGTCTTCGGCCTGGATCCAGGCCAGGTCGTCGGGCTGCCTGCGGGCCGTGCGGGCGAATACCTCCTCAACGCGCATCTCCGAGCACCTCTCTTTCGGTCGTGTCCGTCCGCAACGCATCTTCTGCATGCGAGCCTCCTCGCGCCTCCGGCAGGGCGCGGCGAAGGATCTCCTCCAGGTCGAGGCCGTCCGGAAGGGTGCCGAAGGCGTAACCCCAGTCGCCGCCGAGGCGGGAGGCGCAGAAGGCTTCGGCGACGGCCGGGTTGCCGTGCCGGACGAGGAGCGATCCCTGCAACGCGAGCGCCAGCCGTTCGACCACGCGGCGGGCACGCCCCTCGATCTCGTGGGGGTTCGAGACCTCCCGCCGCAGCATCCGCACCGCCTCGTCGAGCCTGGGGTCGTTGCCCGAGGCGCGGTCGAGCTCTGCGAAGATGGCCTCTATCGTTCGGGGCTCTCTTCGCATGGCGCGCAGTACGTCGAGCGCCGCGACGTTGCCCGATCCTTCCCAGATGCTCTGCAGCGGTGCCTCCCGATAGAGGCGGGGCATGCCGGACTCCTCTACGTAGCCGTTGCCGCCCAGGCACTCCAGGGCTTCGGCCGCGTGCGCCGGCCACCTCTTGGTGACCCAGTACTTGGAGAGGGCCACCGCGATGCGCTTGAACGCTACTTCGACCTCGTCGCCGGCGAGGGCGCGGTCCACGGCGCTTGCGAGCCGCAGGGCGAGCGTGGTGGCGGCCTCCGATTCGACGGAGAGGTCCGCGAGCACGTTGCGCATCAGGGGCTGCTCTATGAGGCGTCTGCCGAACGCCCGGCGGTGAGCGGCGTGGTGGACGGCCTGGTGCAGTCCCCACCGCATGCCGCCTGCGGCCCCGATCACGCAGTCCAGGCGGGTCATGTTCACCATCTCGATGATCGTTCTCACCCCGCGCCCCTCCTCGCCGACGCGCCAGGCTACCGCCCCGTCATACTCGACCTCGGAGGAGGCGTTCGAGCGGTTGCCGAGCTTGTCTTTGAGACGCTGCAGATGCATCCGGTTGCGCTCTCCGTCGGGTAGGACACGCGGCAGCAGGAAGCAGGTGAGGCCACCCGGGGCCTGCGCCAGCACCAGAAACAGGTCGCTCATCGGCGCCGAGCAGAACCACTTGTGGCCGGTGATGCGGTAGGTGCCATCGTCGTTCGGCTCGGCGCGCGTCGTGTTGGCGCGCACGTCGGAGCCGCCCTGCTTCTCGGTCATGGCCATCCCGGAGATGAGGCCGCGCTTGCTCTCCGGGGGGCGCAGGCCGAAGTCGTAGTCGCGCGAGGTCAGCAGCGGCTCGAACCGCCCGGCGAGCCCGGGCTCTTGGCGCAGGGCAGGCACTGCCGCGTAGGTCATTGTTACGGGACAGCAGCTGCCCTGGTCAGGCTGGGTGGCCCACACGACGTACTTCGCGGCCCGCACGAGGTGGGCGTTCGGACCGGGCTCTCGCCAGGGGAGGCCGTGCAGCCCTTCCGCGACCGCGGCGTCCATGAGCCGGTGCCAGGCGGGGTGGAACTCGACCTCGTCTATCCGGTGGCCGTAGCGGTCATGGGTGCGCAGCACGGGCGGGTACTCGCTCGCGAGGCGCGTCCACTCCTGAAGGCGCGCGGAGCCGACGAGCCGGCCCAACGCGCGCACTTCCGGTTCTGCGCGCCCGGCACCCTCCCGGCGCAACGCCTCGAGCAGCACGGGGTCGTCGGCGGCGTTGTAGTCCACGAGCGGGGGGACCTGGTTGAAGACCTCGTGCGTGCTGTTCATCTCTGCCTCCCTCATGGGTTCGTGAAGGCCGTCCCTCTGGCGCGCCGTCTCATCACGGCCATGTCGCTTCGCGGGTCGCGGCCCGTCCGCGGCCTTTCATCATGATGGTGCCCCGCGCTTCGGAGCAGAGGGCCCGCTGTGTGTGGCGATGCGCGCCGAACATCCGGGAGCCGAAGGTCCGCTCTCCGGCCACAAGGGTTCTTCGCCGCTCCGTTCTCGGCCAACCTAGTACTACAGTTGTAAATAATGCGGTTGTCTGGCATGGTGTCCTCTCCAGCTACAGGGGAGGACGTGATGCCGCAGACGGTGGATCGGAAGATGGTGAATTCGTGGACCGAGGAGTTCGAAGTCG
>JBFLXF010000151.1:0-5921 GCA_040757515.1 Actinomycetota bacterium | reverse complement strand
TCCCGGAGACCGCGCCCGGCAACTTCACCTACGTCGAGGAGATGGGGCGCTGGGTCTGGACGACGTTCGGCCGCTACCAGTGGGACCTGAACTGGTCGAACCCGCGCATCTTCTACGAGATGGTAGACATCCTGCTCTATCTGGCTAACAGAGGCGTCGAGGTCTTCCGGCTCGATGCGGTGGCTTTCATGTGGAAGCGGCTCGGGACCGACTGCCAGAACCAGCCCGAGGTGCACGACCTGCTGCAGGCACTGAGAGCATGCTCAAGGATCGCCGCGCCCGCGGTGGCGCACAAGGCCGAGGCGATCGTGGGCCCGGATGAGCTGATCCACTACCTCGGAACCCACTCGCGTTACGGCAAGGAGTCCGACCTCGCCTACCACAACAGCCTGATGGTTCAGATCTGGTCCTCCCTCGCCTCCCGCGATACCCGCCTGATGACCCACGTCCTCTCAGAGTTTCCCGAGAAGCCCCCGAACACCGCCTGGGCCACCTACATCCGCTGCCACGACGATATCGGTTGGGCAGTAACCGGGGAGGATGCAGCCGCCGTCGGCCTCGACGGAGCCGCGCACCGTGCCTTCCTCTCCGACTACTATTCCGGCGAGTTCCCCGGAAGCCACGCTCGCGGTCTCGTCTACCAGCACAACCCCGAAACAGGCGACCGGCGCATCAGCGGCACTTTAGCGAGCCTCGCCGGGCTAGAGCTCGCCCTTGAGACGGGCGACGCGCTGCTGCTGGAGATGAGCGTGAGGCGCATCCTGCTCACGCACGCGGTCATTCTGGGGTACGGAGGGGTTCCCCTGGTCTACATGGGAGACGAGATCGGGCTGCTCAACGACCGCTCCTATCTCGACGACCCCGCCAGGCGCTACGACAACCGCTGGGCACACCGCCCGCCGATGGACTGGGACAAGGCCGCCCGCCGCCACAAGCCCGGCACCGTCGAGAATCGCATCTTTTCCGGCCTACTCCATCTCATAAGAACGCGCAGGCGCACCCCGCAGCTTCACGCCGCCGTCGTCAGCCGCATCCTCGCCCCCTATCACCCGAGCCTCTTCGCATTCGCGCGCCCACACCCTCTGGGCCCGCTCGTCGCGATACACAACTTCACCGAGGAGGACCGGTACGCGAGCCTGGAGCTTCCCCGCTCTCAGGGAATCCGCCAGCCGTTCGACCGTCTCAGAGAGGCGCCGCCGGAGATCGCGGGCGACGCTATCAGGCTCGGGCCTTACGAGTCGGTCTGGCTCACGGACGGAGCAGGGTAGCTCGGAGGGAAGTCCCGGATCTCGGTGACGGCGGGCTCGTAGAAGAGGTCTATGAGCCAGTCGGCAGCGATGCGGGCGCGGCTGCGGGGGCTCTCCAGCTTGTACAGATAGACCGCGCGCCAGAACAGCGCCGCGCTGCGCCCGCTGAACCTGAAGCCGAGCACGTCGTTCACCGCGAACTCGCTGCCCAGCTCGACGAGTTGTCCGAGCGGCCTGTAGCGGAACGGCCTGAGCCGCCCGCCGTCTATGGCCGCGAGAACGTTCCTCGCAACCGCCTCGCCCTCCTGCACGGCGGCCTGAGCGTTGGGCGGGATGGGGTTGTTCTTTCCGTCCACGTTCGCGGCGCAGTCCCCAATGCCCCAGACGTTGTCGTGGCCCTCGACGCGCATGTACTCGTCCACCGAGAGACCCCTGCGCTCGTGGTGCGGGAAGGGAAGGTCATCCAGCTTGCTGCTCGCGCGCGTGCCCGCGGTCCAGATCACGTTCTCCGAGAGGATCTCGCGCCCGTCGTCGAGAACGACGCGGTCCCCCCTCACCTCCTTCGCCTTCGCGTTGTTTATGACCTCTATGCGCAGGTTGTCGAGCTTTTTGCGTGCGGTGCGCCGGAGGGCGGGGTCGAGCTCCTTGAGGACTTCAGGATTGCGGTCCACCAGCACGAGCCGTACCCGGTAGGGGTTTATATTAGGGTAGTCGTGGGGGAGCACGTCGTGGATGAGTGAGTGCAGCTCCGAGACGCACTCGACCCCCGTCGCTCCGCCACCGATGACGACGAAGGTCAGCCTGGAGTCGGGCACGTCGCCGCGCCGGAGGGTCGTCTCCTCGTAGCGCTGCAGAACGCGGTTGCGGATCTCCTCTCCCGCCCCAAGCCCCCGGATGCTGATGCAGAACTCCTCGACGCCGGGGATGCCGAAGTACGCCGGCTGCGCGCCCAAAGCCAGGACCAGGTGATCGTAGGGTATCTCTACACCCTCGTCCACCAGGGCGCAGCGTCTCTCAGGATCAATGCCCCGCAGCTCCGCCCGGCGGAAGCTGGCCCCGGCCCGGATAAGGGCGCGCCTCAGCGGCTGCGCGACGTTTCTGGCGTCCACATCGTTGGAGATGACCCCGGCGAGCATCGGCCAGAACGTGAAGTAATTATCCCTCGATATGACCATCACCGCCACGTCGCCGCGACCCCGGATCAGGCGGCACAGCTCCCTGGCAGCCGCGTAGCCCGCGAACCCTCCACCGGCGACGAGCACCTTGTGCGGGAACTCTCTGTAGGGTGGTCTCTCCCACGGCTCGTACCGCGGGCGCACCCGGGCGGAGAGCGCGCGACGCACCGTCTCTGCCGCGACCGCCCCGCCGCCGAACGCCAGAAGCCCCTTCGCGAACTCTCTCATCTCGACGTCTCCCTGCGAGCTCTCCTGCGGGGAGAGTATTACCCGCGCGCTCTCCCCGCCATTCCGCCGGTGCTAGTATGGCAACCATGGCTGCGCAGAGAGAGGCTCTTCGACGCCTGAGAGAGCGACTGGCGACCATAAGCGACCTGAGCGCCGCGGGCGCGGTGCTCGCCTGGGACCAGCAGACCTTCATGCCCGGAGGAGGCATCAAACAACGGGCGGAGCAGCTGGCCACCCTCAGCCGCCTCTCGCATGAGATGCTGGTCTCCGTTGAGACCGGACGGCTGCTCGACGCCGCCGGAGAGCCCGAACCGGGGACCGTAGAGCACGCCCTCCTCAGGGTCGCCAGGCGCGAATACGAGCGGGCAACGAGGGTACCGGCGGACCTGGTCGCCGATCTCTCGCGGGCCGCCTCGGTCGGCCAGCAGGCGTGGGAGCGGGCCCGCGCAGCCTCCGACTGGGAGGGCTTAGCGCCGTACCTGAAGGAGCTTCTCGACCTCCAGCGCCGGACCGCCGAGCACCTGGGCTATGAGGATCATCCCTATGACGCCCTGCTCGACATCTATGAGCCCGGCGCGAGGAAGGCGCGGCTGGAGGGCGTCTTTGCGAAGCTAAAGGCCGCACTCGTTCCGATGACGAAACGCCTGCCGCTCGAAGAGAACCGCTCGAAACCGCTCTTCGGGGACTTCGAGGAGGCCCGGCAGGAAGAGTTCGGACGCACGGTCATCACGGCGTTCGGCTACGACTGGGCCCACGGCAGGCAGGACAGAGCGGCGCATCCCTTCTGCATCAGCCTCGGCGGTCCGGCAGACGTGAGGATCACGACCCGCTTCGACCCGGGCTGGCTCTCACCGGCTCTCTTCGCCACCTTTCACGAGGCCGGACACGCGATCTACGAGCAGGGCGTGGACCCCGCCCACGCCCGCACCCCGCTCGCCGGTGGCGCCTCGATGGGCCTCCACGAGTCCCAGTCGCGCCTGTGGGAGAACCTGGTCGGGCGCTCGCGCGCCTTCTGGGAGCACTACTATCCCGAGTTGCAGAGGACCTTCCCGGAAGCGCTCGGGGGGGTGGACCCAGAGGACTTCTACCGGGCCGTCAATGAGGCGAAGCCGTCCCCAATACGGGTGGACGCCGACGAGCTCACGTACAACCTGCACATCCTCATCCGCTTCGAGCTGGAGGTCGCGATGCTGGAAGGCGCGCTCTCCGTCGAGGAATTGCCCCCCGCCTGGAACGAGAAGACGGAGGAGTACCTGGGCCTTGTCCCCGGGAGCGCCGCCACGGGCGTGCTGCAGGACGTGCACTGGGCGGCCGGGCTCTTCGGCTACTTCCCGACCTACGCTTTAGGCAACGTTCTCTCCGTGCAGCTCTTCGAGAGAGCCGTTGAGGAACAAACGGAGATACCCCAGGAGATAAGAAGCGGCGAGTTCGGAACGCTTCTGGGCTGGCTACGCGAGAAGGTTCACCGCCACGGAAAGCGCTACGATCCGGACGACCTGGTCGAGCGCGCCACCGGCCGCCCGCTGGAACCCGAGCCGTATCTGCGATATCTGAGAGAGAAGTTCGGAGAGCTCTACGCGCTCGGGTAGTCCCACCTCTCGGGCTGAGGCGTCTCGTGATCCAGGCTCTTCTTGAGGAGGTAGTTCAGCCCATAGAGCGCGGCACCCAGCACCAGCAGTATGCCGACCCGCAACCAGGTTGCGGCATCCTGCTGGGTAAGCAACCCGGCGCAGACGAGTATGCCCAGGATCGGAAAGATCACCGGCGTGCGGAAGTGATCATGCTCGACCCGGTCGCGCTTGAGAACCAGTACGGCGACGTTCACAACGATAAAGACGAGCAAGAGCAGCGTCACCGTGGCGCTCGCCAGAGCCTCGAAGGTTCCGGTCGCTATGAGGATGAGCGCGAGCAGGGTCGTGAAGATGATCGAGACCCACGGCGTGTGCCGCCCGGCGTGTACCTTGCTGAGAACCGAGGGCATAACCCCTTCCCGACCCATGCCATAAATCAGACGGGAGGCCATGATCATGTTTATGAGGGCGCCGTTGATGAGCGCCAGAAGGGCTATCGCCGAGAAGACCCTGAGCGGGACGCCTATCGGGCTCGCCTGCACGACCTCCAAAAGCGGCCCGCTCGACTCGGCGAGCCTGCCGACCGGCACCACCATCGCGGCGACGATCGTCACGATCAGGTAGATGATGCCGGCGAGAAGCAGCCCGCCGAAGAGGATGCGTGGGTAGGTTCTGCTCGGGTCGCGGGTCTCTTCGGCCACGTTCACGGAGTCCTCGAAGCCAATGAGGGCGTAAAACGAGAGAGCTGCCCCGCTCAGGATCAGCAACGGGATGCTCGCCCCTCCCTTAAACTCGAACGCCCGGCCCGGGTCCCCGGTTCCCGCCGCCAGCGCCGCCAGCCCCAGCACCACGATCAGCAGCAGCCCGAACAGCTCGACCACCGTAAAGGTTGCGTTGAGCTTCACCGACTCGGAGATGCCGATAAAGTTGATGACGGCAAGCACCAGCATCACGACGATCGCGGTGCCCACCGTCGGCACGGTGATGAACTGCGAGAGGTAATCGCCCCCGAAGGCGATGGAGAGCGCCGAGGCCGACGTTACCCCGGAGAGCACGACAGCGAAGGCCACCATGAAGCTGAAGAACGGCGTCCTGAAGGCGCGGTGCGTGTAGGTCGCCGCGCCCCCGGCCCGCGGGTACTTGGTCACGAGCTCCGCATAGGCGAAGGCGGTGAAGATGGCGAGCACCAGAGCCAGCAGGAACGCGCTCCAGATGGCGCCGCCCGTGATCGCGCCGACCTCCCCCACCAACGCGTAGATACCGCCGCCGATCATGTCACCCACGATAAAGAACAGCAGCAACACCGGACCGATAGCACGCGTCAGCTGCGGCTGTTCGGTCACAGCACCGGCCCTGGATTCGGATGCGTCCATTCGTCCTCCCTCCGGCCCGCTGTAGCCGGCTTCGATCCGGCCCCCACGATATGCAAAACGATTCTAGGCTCGCGCGCAAACCCCGGTCAAGCCGCAGCGCCCGTCCGCCGCGCGGGTCGTTCTGACCGGAGGGTTCCTCGCCTCTTGCGTAGCGCCGGTTGCAGGTGCCCGGCGGCCCGGAGGCCGGGCGCAACGTAACGAAGTGTGAGGATCTGCGCAATCGTGCTAAGTTCCAAGCCTCGCCCGGCCCGGAGGCCGGGCGCAACGCGTTCCACGATGCGAACGGATGGTATTGACAGATGGTTCCAATCCTCGCCCGGCCCGGAG
>JBFLXF010000150.1:0-5924 GCA_040757515.1 Actinomycetota bacterium | reverse complement strand
TCCGAGATGTCTTCGATGCGCCACAGGGCGCGGGCGCCCACGAATCGCTCGGAGTTCGCGGCTACGTCCACGAGGGCGCAGTCGTGGTCCTCCTCTTCGTTGAGGCCGACGCGCAGGATCTTCTCCCGCCGCAACGCCTCGCCCTTGAGGCGGCCGGTCGCCACGAGGCCGGTGGCGAGGCCGGCCACGGTCGCCTCCCGCATCTCGGGGAAGGCGTTGTTAGTCCCGGTCGAGAGGGCGCAGAGCGGGACATCCCCGCAGTGGCGGGCGACGAGGCGATTCGTGCCGTCGCCGCCGAGCACCCCTATGGCGCGTGCTCCGCGGCGGACCATCTCCTCGACGGCCCGGACCGTGTCGCCCGCGTCCTGGCGCAGGCGCATCTCGACCAGCTCTAGCTCCGGCAGAGGGTGCTCCTCGCGGGCGTGGTGGCGGAGGGTGCGCTCCAGGGCGTCGTAGAGGCCGGAGGCTGCGGGCATCATCAGGAGGCGCTCGACGCCCACCGCCCCGAGGCCCACCATGAAGCGGTAGACCATGTTGCCCTTCTCGGAGTTGTCGAAGACCGAGGCCCCGGCGACCAGCCGCCGGATGTCGCGCCCGGAGGCCGGGTTCGCGATAACGCCGACGGTCACGGGCACGGCGCCGCGCTCAGGACTCCGCGTCGGCGAGAAAGCCGGAGATCAGGCGGTTCACCGCCCCCGCCGCCTCCATCTGGGGCATGTGGCCGGTGTCGTCCAGGAGTTCGATCCGTGCTCTTTCGGTCAGTCTCCCTGCGTGAGAGGCGGGGACGATACGGTCCTCGCGTCCCCAGATCGCCAGGATCGGGACGTCGAGTGCCGGGAGGTCGAGACCGCCGGCCTGTTTTCCGCCCGGGAAGACCTTATCGGCGATCGTGCGAAGCGCTTCGTCCACCCCGTCGAGGCGTTTGAAGCGCAGCACGTCGTTGACGAGCTGGCGCGTCACCAGGTCGGGGTTCGCGAAAAGGAGGCCGAGAACGCCCTTCATCTCCTTGCGGCGGTTCGCCGCTATAAACCCCTCTATGTACCCGGCGTTGATCTCCTCCCCGAGCCCGGCGCTGGCGATCAGGACGAGCGAGGCGACCCTCTCCGGGTGCGCGAGCGCGAACGCGCCCGCCACCGCGCCGCCGAGCGAGTGCCCTGCGAGGTGCGCCCGCTCGATGCCGAGTGCGTCCAGAAAGCCCTCCACGACCGAGGCGAAGGAGCCGAGGTCGCCCTCGCCGACGTCTTTGGAGGAGCCACCGTGACCGGGGAGGTCCAGGGCGTAGACGGCGCGGTCGGCCGAGAGGGCCTCCTGGTTAAAGACCCAGATGTTGATGTCGCCACCGAAGCCGTGGATCAGTACCAGAGGCGGGTCGCCCTCGCCCATCGCGAGGTACTGAATGCTCCTGCCGCCGACCTCCACGGTCTGCGGCTCCGGGCCTGCGGCGGCCTCGGCCTCCTCGGGAACAAAGGTGGACTGAAACTCCTCGACGAAGGCGTCTATCTCCGGGTCCGGAACGGAGGCGTCGGCTATGACCCCAAGCAGGCCGCCGACCGGAACCACGTCGCCTTCCTGCGCTACCTGCCGCCGCAGGACCCCCGCCGCCGGGGACTCGACGGCGTTGTTGATCTTCTCGCTCTCGACTTCGACGACCTCATCGCCGCTCTGTAACTCGGTACCCTCTTCGATGAGCCACTGCACGACCGTGCCTTCGGTCATGGAGAGGCCCCACTTGGGCATGCCGAGCTTCGTTATCTGCTGCGTCTCGCTCACGCTTACGCCCTGGCGCCCGCGCCCGCGACCTCACGCACGGCGGCGGCTATGCGTTCGGGGTCAGGGACGTAGAGGTCCTCGAGAGCCGGGCTGAAGGGTGGCGGAGTGTGCGGGGCGGTCACCATCTTAGGCGCGGCCTTCAGGTCGTCGAAGCACTCCTGGGCCACGCGAGCGGCGATGTCTGCGGCGAGGCTGCAGCGCGGGTTGGACTCGTCCACGACCACGAGCCGGCCCGTGTTCTCGACCGATTCGAAGATCGTCTCCTCGTCCAGCGGCGAGGTGGTGCGGGGATCTATGATCTCGCACTCGATGTCCTCGTCGGCGAGAGCCTCCGCGGCCTGCTCGGCCATGCCGACCATACGTCCTATGGCGACTACCGTGACATCGTCGCCTTCACGCACGTACTCAGCCTCGCCCAGAGGCACCGTGTAGGGTTCCTCCGGGACCTCGCCCTCCATCGTGTAGAGGACCTTGTTCTCGAAGAAGATCACGGGGTCGTCGTCCCGAATCGAGGCAATCATGAGCCCCTTGGCGTCGTAGGGGTTCGACGGCACTACGACTTTCAGGCCCGGTATATGCGTGAAGATGGGATAGAGGCTCTGGGAGTGCTGGCTTGCGGCCCGGATTCCCGCCCCGTACATCGTCCTTATGACCATGGGCGTCTTCGCTTTGCCGCCGAACATGTAGCGGAACTTGGCGGCCTGGTTGAAGATCTGGTCGAAGCAGACCCCCATGAAATCCACAAACATCAGCTCGGCGACCGGACGCAGCCCGGAGCACGCCGCTCCCGCCGCCGCCCCGATAAACGCCGACTCGCTTATGGGGGTGTCGAGCACCCGGTCCGGGTACTTCGGATAGAGACCCTTGGTGACGCCCATGACGCCGCCCCAGGCGTCGTCCTCACCCGGCGCTCCGGCGCCGCCCGCGTTGTCCTCGCCGAAGATCACGACGGAAGGGTCTCGCTCCATCTCCTGAGCTAGAGCCTCGTTTATAGCCTGCATGTAGGTGATCCTGCGCGCCACTGTGCCTCCCTTCGGTCGGCGCTCTCAGCGGTCAGCTACCGCTGCTCGCAGACGGAGAAGTTCCGCTCGGGACCGCTCTGCCTTGAGCCGAGCAACGTCTCGTTATCCACGGCCTGCTGAGAGCTGAAAGCTGAGAGCTAATAGCTCACATACACGTCGGAGAGCAGGTCGCTCTCTTTAGGGTCCGGAGCGGACTTCGCCTCCTCCACAGCCTCGTCTATGAGCTGCCTGACCTCTTCGTCTATGAGGTCGAGTTCCTCCTCTTCGACGAGACCCGAGGAGGTTGCTCGCCGGCGGAAGAGCATCAGGCAGTCTTTCTCGCGCCGGATCTCCTCGACCTCGTTCGGGGCGCGGTAGGTCTGGGCGTCACCCTCGAAGTGGCCGTAGTAACGGTTGACCTTGCATTCGATGAGCGACGGGCCGCCGCCGTTTCTGGCGCGCTCTATCGCCTCACCTGCGGCCTCATAGACGGCGAAGAAGTCGTGTCCGTCCACTACGATGCCCGGCATGGAGAAGCCGTCGGCCCGCTTGGCTATGTCTATGCCCTTCGAGGAGAACGCTTGCGCGGTCGCCTCGGCGTAGCCGTTGTTCTCGATGACGAAGACGCACGGCAGGTCCCACACGCTGGCCAGGTTCAGGCTCTCCAGGAACGTACCCTGGTTGGCCCCGCCGTCGCCGGTGAACGAGACCGCCACCTGTCTGGTGCCGCGCACCTTCGCCGAGAGCCCCGCGCCGCAGACCAGCGGCGGACCGCCTCCGACGATGCCGTTGGCGCCGAGCATGCCCTTGTCGAGATCGGCGATGTGCATCGAGCCGCCCTTGCCGTGGCAGATCCCCTCAGCCTTGCCGTAGATCTCTTTCATCATCGCTTTGACGTCGCAGCCTTTGGCGATGGCATGCCCGTGACCGCGGTGGGTCGAGGCGATGTAGTCATCTTCGTTCAGGTGCGCCATGATTCCCGCGGCTATGGCCTCTTCTCCAGCGTAGAGATGGACGAAGCCCGGGATCTCGCCGGTGGCGAACTCCGTGTGCAGCCGGTCTTCGAACTCCCGGATCGTGCGCATCGTCCGGTAGGCGTCGAGTAGCTGTTCCTTGCTCAGCTCTCTCGCGCCGGCAACCTCCGTCATGAAGGCTCCTTTCCTCTTTCCCCGGTTCTCTGCGCAGGCAAGATACTCGCTGGCAATATCGGCGTCAAGGAGCGGGGGCGTGCTCTTCGCACCATGCGCGAAGAGCGTATCTCCGGCAAATCGGAGATGGCGGGGACGACACCGGCGAGCGGGCGCTTCGAACCACAGCTACCGCGAGCGGGGGACGGCCGCGGGCATCTCCAGCATGAGGGTGCCGGTGGGGCATCGGCGGCAAGGGTTTCGGAGGCGCTATCGAGCCTGCCACCCGGCAGCGTCCGTGTGCTCCCCGAGCGTGGGCGGTGGACGCCGGATCGGAGGCCGCTCTCCGTCTACGAGCAGCGGCGAGGCGAGCATCTCGAGCAGGCCCACGGTGGGGTGCTCTACCGTCTGAAGTATCCCCGAGCCCAACACGTGCTCGTCGGTGAAGACTTCGGCGAGCGTGTTTACCGGTCCGCAGGGGACGTTCGCGGCCCGGATCTCCTCCACCCACTCGTCGGCGGGGCGCTTCGAGAACTCGGCCTGCAGCGTCTCGACCAGCGCCTCCCGGTTCGCCACGCGGCCCGGGTTCCTCGCGTAGCGTTCGTCGCCGGCCAGCTCGGGACGGCCGATGGCTTCGCAGAGCCGGGCGAACTGGGCGTCGTTGCCGACAGCGAGGGCGAAGGGCTTGTCGGAGGCACGGAAGGTTTGGTAGGGGACGATGGTGGGGTGGGCGTTGCCCATGCGCCCGGTGTCCACGCCGGAGACCAGGTACTCCTGGCCGCGGTTCGCGAGCCAGGAGAGGGTGGACTCAAAGAGCGGGACCTCGATGCGGGTTCCCTCACCCGTCTCCGAGCGGCGGCGGAGCGCCGCCAGGATCGCCGTCGCCGCGTACAGACCGCAGACGATGTCCGCTATCGCGACGCCGACCTTTGTCGGCTCCCCGTCCGGAAAACCGGTTATGCCCATGATCCCCGCCCGCGCCTGCACGAGGAAGTCGTAGCCCGGTCTCTCCTCGTCCGGTCCGGGGCCGAAGCCCGTGATCGAGCAGTAGATGAGGCTAGGGTTCGTCTCTTTCAACGCCTCGTAACCGAGCCCGAGCCTCGCGAGGGCGCCGCGCCTCATATTCTCGATGAGGACGTCGGCCCCAAAGGCAAGCTTCTTCACCCTCTCCAAGCCCTCTGGCGACTTGAGGTCCGCCGCGAGCGAACGCTTGTTGCGGTTGACCGAGAGGAAGTAGGCGGCCTCGCCCTCCCCGGCGAACGGCGGCCCCCAGTGCCGGGTATCGTCGCCGCGTTCGGGGTGCTCGACCTTGATCACGTCTGCCCCCAGATCCCCGAGCACCATCGTCGCGTATGGACCGGCCAGCACCCGCGAGAGGTCGAGCACCCTCACGCCTTCGAGCGGAAGCACGGCGCTACCCCTCCGGGTGGTCATCTATCAGGAAGAGCCGCGTCGATCCCGACGCAAGGTTGCGGCCCCGGTGTGCGCCCTCTCCGGAGCGCGCCGGGGGGAGGTAGAAGGCCTCGCCCTCGGCAGCCCGCAGCGGCTCCCGACCGTCGTCGAACTCGTACTCGATCTCTCCCCGCAGCACGAAGCCGCGGTGCCCGTCCTCGCAGAACTCTTCGCGCCCGGCGCCCTCTGCGTACTCGACTATGGCCCACCGGACGCCCTCAATGCGTGCCTCCTTCGCCCGGATGCCGGGCGCGTCGTCGCCCCAGTCCAGCTCGCCGAAGGGTGCCCTCCGCGCGAGGCTCACGCCGGCTCCCAGTGCGGGACGGCGCGCCGCTTGAGCATCGCCCGGAAGCCCTCCGTGGTCTTCGGCAACAGTTCGCCCGTTCCCCAGTCCAGAATGACGCCGTGCCGCCGGATGAGCGTCAGCGTGTCCGCTTCGCCTCTACGGTACTTCTTTGCCAGCTCCTCCGGGTCCTCCTCCAGCCAGCGGAGCCTGTTCTCACGGATGTGCTCCCGCTCACGCTCCGTCGCTTCCTCGTCTACCTCCCACTCGGCGAGCTCGGCGTCCACTTCC
>JBFLXF010000149.1:0-5925 GCA_040757515.1 Actinomycetota bacterium | reverse complement strand
AGCAGCAGGATCTCCAGCTCGCGCGCGGTGGGCTCTCCGGCAGGCTCCTCTCCAACCCGGTCGAGCACTTCGGGCGGCAGAGCCAGAACCTCGGCGCCGCCCCGCGCCGGCGGGCTGGAGGCGGCGGTGCGCACAGCCTGGAGAAGCTCCTCAAGAGAAGCAGTCTTGCTCAGGAACCCGCTAGCCCCCCTATCCAGAAACTCGCGCGCGACGCGCGGGGTATCGTGCATGGTAACGACGACCACCCTTGGGGGTGGGGAGAGCCGAAGCATCCTCTCCAGCGCCCCTGCGGCCCCCATGCGAGGCATCTCGATATCGAGCAGAACCACATCAGGACGCTCCATCTCCGCGAGCCGCACGGCCTTCTGCCCATCCTCCGCCTCGGCCACAACCTCTATCCCGGGGTCGGTCGTCAGCATCTCCCTGACGCCCTGACGGAACATGGTGTGGTCGTCGGCGATCAGGACCCTGACGCGGTCAGCCACCGGCTACCTCCCTTCAACGGCGCGCGGATCTCCACTCTGGTTCCGTGTCCCGGCTCCGAGCAGACCTTCAGCTCGCCCCCGAACAGCCTGGCCCGCTCCTTCATGTAACGCAGTCCGCCTTCCTTGCCCACGCCCTTCGCAGCCTCAAAGCCACAGCCGTCGTCGGCGACCGAAGCCGAGATACCCTCCGGCGAGATCTCGACCCGAACCCGGACCTTCGAGCAGGCCGCGTGCGCGACGGCGTTGCGCACCGCCTCGCGCAGGATCAGGAAGAGCTGGTTGCGGGCCTCCGTAGTCAGAAGCTCCTCGTCGCCAAGAACCGAGAGCTCCGGCTCCATGTCCGGCGGGGCGATCTCGAAGAGGAGGTCGGCGAGAGCGGCCTCAAGGCCCCGGCTTACCTCCGGACGCCGCAGCAGCATCGAGAGGTCCCTGGTGTGCCTCAGGGCCTCTTTGACGGTCTGGCGGGCGATCTTCAACCGGTGCCGGGCAGCCTCGGGGTTAGCGTCCTTGAGCGCCTCGTAGAGCTCCAGGCTCTGGTGGACGACCGCCATCCAGTGCGCGACCCGGTCGTGCAGCTCGCGCCCGATCCTGCGCCGCTCCCCGGCCTGAGCGCGCACGGTCCACTCGCGCCGCAGCGCGCGCTCACGCTCCTCCTCGGCCACCTTCCGGTCGTGGACATCGGTGAGGGTGCCGGTCCACTCGAGCACCCGGCCCTCGGGGTCGCGTATGGGTACCCCGCGCGCCTGGACATACCTGTAGCCTCCGCCGCGTCCGCGCAGACGTCCCTCGACCTCGAACGGCTCTCCCTCCTCCCGGGCGCGTTCCCACACCTCTGCGACCCGCTCCCTGTCGCCGGGATGGACCGCATCGAGCCAGCCGGAGCCCAGGTACTCTTCGGGGCGCTGACCCGTAAACTCCTCCCAGGCGAGACTGCGGCGCGTGGCCACGCCGGCGGCGCCGGTGGCCCACACGATGGAGGAGCTTGTCGTCACCAGGGAGCGGTAACGCTGCTCGCTCCGGCGCAGCGCCTCCTGCGCCCGCTTGCGGTCGCTGATGTCCAGCATCACGCCGTCCAGCCACAGCGCCTCGCCACCTTCGGAGAAGGCGCCGCTGCCCGTCTCGCTGACCCAGCGCACGGAGCCGTCCGCGTGCAGGATGCGGTACTCCAGGACGTAGGGCTCGCGCCGCTCCAGCGCGCACATCACCTCGCTTACGACCCGCCCGCGGTCCTCCGGATGCATCACGTTCTCGAAGGACCGCGCGCCGCCCTCCAGAAATTCGGCGGACGGGTAGCCGGTGATCTCCTCGACCCTCTCGCTGATAAAGCGCATGGTCCACGGCGGGGACGGGGCGCAGCGGTAGATCGCCCCCGGCACGTTCTCGACGAGCGTGCGAAAGCGCAGCTCGCTTTCACGCAGGGCTTTTTCAGCGTGGGCGCGTTCGACCGCCGACCAGGTTCTCTCCGCCGTCTCTTCCACCAGGGCTATCTCGTTTGCCGTCCAATCGCGCGGCCCGGCGTCGTTCACCTCGAAGGCCGCAACGTATCGGCCGTCCTTTACCAGCGGCACCGCGACAAGAGATCGAATGCCGAGCGCGAGGTAGCGCTCCCTGAATCCTCGGGCACGCTCCGAGAGCCGGTTTATGTCTTCTATCACCAGCTTTTCGCCTTTCGGCAGGCCGGCATACAGGTTCTCGGCGGACGCAGGTTGTGGGTACCGCCCAACAGCGCTCTGCATCTCCGGGTGGCGGAGATAGTCCCGCGTTATGACATGAACGTAGCCGCCGCTCTGGCCCTCCCGCTCCGCGGTGAAGTAGAATGCGCGGCTGACCTCAAGGTGCTCGCCGATCACGCGGGCGGCTGTAGCCTGGATCTCGGCGGCGTCGGTCAGCGGGCGCAGCGCATCCGAGAGCGCGACGCGGAACCTGTCTCGCTCCGCGGCAGCGCGGAGGGCCTTCCCGGCCGCCTTCCTCTCCGTGATGTCCTGGAGATAGACCGAGACGCCCCCCTCCGATGGGTAGACCCGGCCGGAGATCCAAGCCCCCAGAGTCTCCGCGTAGGTCTCGAAGGCTGCGAAGATGCCTTCCGCGGCCGCCCGCCTCATCGCCTCGTAAGGCTCGGAGCCCGGCTCCCACGGCAGTCCCTCGTCCGCCTTTCGGCCGATCAGTCCGGCCCGGCCGCAACGCAAGAGCCTCTCGGCCTCGCGGTTGACGTAGACGAAGCGCAGATCCTCATCGAAGGCGAAGAAGGCGTCGCTTATGCTCTCCAGTATCCCGGAGATCTCTCTGCGTACCGCGCGCTCGCGGGCGAGCGCCTCGTCGCGCTCCCGCTCGGCGTTACGGCGCTCGACGAGTTGCGAGATCTGTCCCCCGATCAAGGTCCATTCCTGCGGCAGGTCCTCCTCCGGGACGAGAGGCTCGCAGCGGAAGAACTCCAGGACACCCGAGAAGCCGTCTTCCCGGATCGGGAGGGCGAGCGCCCCCCGCAGCCCCTCGGCCGCGGCGGCCTCCCGGCGCTCGGAGCCCTCCCCGGCGCACAGGTCCTCGATCCAGGCGACCTCTCCGCTCTCCCAGGCGAGCCCGGGCAGTTCCTGGCCGCGCCCAAGGCTTAGGCTCGCCTGGATCAAGGGACCGGCTGGCCGCCCGTTCGACCGCCACACCCCGCCGCAGCGCAGCTCATCACCTTCCCGCCTCCAGAAGAACCCGACCTCCCAACCCAGGCGCTCTCCGAGGACCCGGAGGATCTGCGGGACGGCCTCTTCGAGGCCGGAGGAGGTCTCAAGGATGCGGCCGAGTGCGAGCTGGGCGGCGTCGCGCCGCCGGGCGCGTCCCCACTCCACCGCTCCCCGGCGTATGGACGCCGCGAAGCGCGCGTTCGTCCGCGCCAGATCCGAGAGGCTTCTGCGGATCGTCGTCGTCCGGGCCTGCGCCGCCAGCTCCCGGCGGCGGCTCTCCTCCAGCTCTGCCCTCAGACGGCGGATCTCCGCCTCCCGCCGGGCGAGCAGGTTCCACAGCCCGGAGTCGCTCTGCGGCCTCTCATCTCCGCCGCCGAAGGTATCCTGCGCGCCTGTGCGGGACTCCAACTAGCCCTCCGGAAGCTCGCGGATCACGACGACACCGCCTGCGGTATCCCCGGCGTCTATGGGTCTCCCCCGGGCCTCGAAGCGGCGCAGCCCACCGCCGGCCCTCGCGGCGAACCTCATCTCGAAGGTCTCTCCGCGGGAGGCCCTCGCCTGCGGCGTCTGCTCCTGCGGGATCGGCCTGCCCTCCTCATCGAGCGGCAGGAGGCGCCCGAGCTTGCGGCCCGCGTCGGGGTCTCCCGGCTCTCCATCGCCGAAAGTCCTGCGGAAGATCTCGTTGCTGAAGAGCACCTCTCCGGAGAAGCCCACGGCGAGGACCGCGTCGCTGATGCCGCTCAGGATGGCCTCCAGGCGCATCCTGGCCTTCTCGGCCTCCCGACGCTCCTCTTCATGCTTGCGGGCGAGCTCTTGAAGCTCGGTGCCGCGGGCCTGCAGGTCCTCGTTGGTCGCGTTCAGCTCCTCTACCGTAGCCTGGAGCTCCTCGTTGAGGGTCTCCAGCTCCTCGTTCGTCGCCTGAAGCTCCTCGTTTAAGGTCTCGACCTCCTCGGTAGCGGCCTGCGCCTCCTCGGTACTGAGGAGCGCGTCCTCATACGAGGACTGCAGATCCTCGTTGATGCGGGTCAGCTCCCGGTTGGCCTCCTCCAACCGGCGATTCGCCTCCAGGAGTCGCTCGTTCTGGAGGCGCTGGCGCGTCGCCTCGGCCTCGCTCTCGCGGCGCAACCGCTCGGATTCCGTCCTCAGCTCCTCGAGCCTCCCCTCCAGCTCCTTCCTCGTCGCGACGGCCCCGGTGACCTCCTGGACCACGATCATCACCGTCCCGGCGGGGCCGCGATCGCCCGCCACGCGCCTGGGATAGCAGACCAGCCGCAGGTACCGCTGCCCCGCCTCGCGGGCATTTTGGATGGCGATCTCGCCGGTCGCAGCTGCCTCGCCCTCCCTGAAGGCGGCGTCTATCGCGCGGCGAACCTCCGCGTAGGGCACCTCCTCGGGCAGGGAGTGCAGAAGGTCCTCGCCGACGGCGGCGCCGTGTACCTGGAGCAGGCCCCGGGCGGCGGCGTTGATCGCCCGGACATCGTAGTTGCGGTCCACGACGACCAGGCCCACCGGCACCTGGCTCAGGAACCCCTCTTCGGAGACGCGCGGACGGTGCTCCTCGCCCTGCGGACCCGGCACGGCATGGAACCTCGGGCCGTCCGGCCGCTCCATCCTGGGAGGCGCGGGGCTAACCGGAACCGTGGGCGGCATCAGGAAGCGCTCCCCCTTGCGCACGTAGACCTTGTGCTGGCGGTGGCGCTGCTCGAAGAGATCGCCGGCCGGCGAGGCGGTCTCCGCACCGCCGAGCACGAGGTAGCCGCCGTCGCGAAGTGAGTAGGCGAAGAGCAACAGCGCCCGGCGCTGCAGCTCGGGGGAGAAGTAGATCAGGACGTTCCGGCTCATCACCAGGTCTATACGCGGGAACGGCGAGCGCCGGGCCAGGTCGTGCTCGCCGAACACGATCATGCCTCGCACCTGCTTTTTGACCTGGTACTGTCCGTCTTCCTCCACGAAGTAGCGCCGCACCTGCTCCTCCGAGAGCCCCGCGAGCGCCCCCTCCGGGTAGACCCCGCGCCGGGCGAAGTTCACGGCGTCCTCGTCGAGATCCGTGGCGAAGATGCGCACGTCGAAGAACCCCGCCTCGTCTCCCAAGAGCTCCGAGACGAGCATCGCCAGCGAGTACGCCTCCTCTCCCGTAGCGCAGCCGGCGGACCAGATCCTCAGGCTCCGGCCCTCCCGACGAGCCTCCTCTATAAGGAGCGGCAGCACCTCCTGTCTCAAATACTCGAAGAGCTCCGGGTCCCTGAAGAACTCGGTGACCTTGATCAGGAAGGAGTTCACGAGCTGGCGGTACTCCTCCGGATGGGTCTCCAGGTAGCGCCGGTACTCTTCGATGTCCGCAGCGCCCACGGCCACCATGCGGCGCGCGAGGCGTCTTCGGATCGTTGGTCTCTTGTAGCCGCCGAAGTCCACGCCGTGGCGCTCGCGCAGATACTCCAGGAGCCTCTCCAGCGCCCGGCCCTCGTCCGGCGGGCGATCCTCCGCCGGCATCTCCACCGATGAGACGAGCTCGCCGAGTATGCGCCCGATCTCCGGCAGGTCGGCGACGATATCCACCGCGTTCGGGGCCAGAGACGCCGGCATCTGGGCGAACTCCGCCGTCTCGGGGTTCTGCACTATCACCGTACCTCCCGCCGCGTGCACGATGCGCGCACCCTCCGCACCATCGGTGCCGGTGCCGCTGAGTATCACGGCGATCAGCCGCTCCCCGAAGGAGCCGGCAGCGCTGCGCAGCAACAGGTCCACCGAGGGCTTCGGGCGCTGGGGAG
>JBFLXF010000148.1:0-5954 GCA_040757515.1 Actinomycetota bacterium | reverse complement strand
AGCAGACCCGGGTGGAGGTGCTCAGGCGTCTGAAGAGCGTGGAGGGGCACGTGAGGGGGGTGGCCAAGATGGTCGAGGAGGGCGACGTCACCTACGCGGAGGTCGTCCAGCAGACGAACGCGATCTTCTCGGCGATCCGGCGCATCAACACCGTCTTGCTCAAGGACTTCGTCGAGGAGCGGGCCGAGCGGGACGGGACCTCCGAGGAGACGATAAGAGACCTGCTCAAGGCTATAGACCGGGTGATGAAGTAGATGAACCCCAAGACGCTGCTCTTCGTCCTCGTCGGCGTGGTGCCGGTCGTGGTAGTGGCGGCCGGGGCGGCCTCGTTTCTCATGCTCCGGTCCGGATACGGGATGGCCGTCTCGCTAGGGGTTCCGTTCGTCGTCTCGCTCGCCCTGGTGGCGGGCCTCGGGGCGCTGCTCGGCCGGGCCGCGAGCCGGCGGGGACGCGAGGGCGGACGAAGCGGCGGGCCGGATGATGTATAGTCCCGGGCCGATGGGACGGGACGAGAAGAGAGCGGACCTCGAGGAGGTCGAGCGCCGCGTCGCCGAGCTGGAGCGGCTCGCCGACTCTTTGGGCGGCGTGCCCGACGAGCGGCTCGTCGAAGAGCTGGATCGGGCCGCCGGGCTGCTCGGTGAGATAAACGCTGCCGTGGAGGCGCATCTGGAGGCGGCTGGCAGAGAGTCGCGCGAGCTCGGCTTCCTCCTCGAAGGGACAGGCTTCGGGGCCTTCGATGAAGCCCTCGCGGAGCTTGAGAGCAGGGAGAGAGAGCAGGATGCCGGCGCCTGAGCTGGCCGTGCGCATCAGGGAGGCGGCGCTGCTTGAAGGGGACTTCGTGCTCTCCAGCGGAGAGCGCAGCAGCTTCTATGTAGACAAGTACCTCTTCTCCACCGAGCCGGGCCTCCTGCGCGACGTCGCCGCAGCGCTCGCCCGGGAGCTGCCGGAAGGCGTGCAGAGACTCGCCGGGGTGGAGCTGGGTGCCGTCCCTCTGGTGGTGGCGGTCGCGCTGCACACCGGGCTGCCGTACGTCATAGTGCGCAAGGAAGTCAAGGGGTACGGTACCGCCCGGGGCGTCGAGGGGAGACTGGAGCGCGGCGATCGAGTGGCTCTCATCGAGGACGTCGTCACCACGGGCGCGCAGGCCGTAGGTGCCGCGAGAGGGCTGCGAGAGGCCGGGGCGGAGGTCGCCGGGATCGTGGCCGTCCTCGATCGGCGGGAGGGAGGAGGTGAGGAGAGGCTGGAGGGATTCCCCTTTCGAGCGCTGCTTAGGATGGCGGATTTGGGGGTAGGGAGAGGAGATTGAGGCCGTAGAGAGCCTTTGGTATAGTCCCCGGATACTTCCGGGGTGGTAAGGAGTGCAGGTGAAGAAGGAGGGATGGGCATGAACAAGTCCGAGTTGATCGAGAAGATCGCCAGCAAGGTCAACGGCTCCAAGAGCGAGGCCCAGAAGTACTTCGAGGCATTCACCGACGTAGTGACCGACGAGCTCAAGAGCGGCGGGCAGGTCCAGATCACCGGCTTCGGCAAGTTCTACGTGCAGAAGCGCGAGGCGCGCCAGGGCATCAACCCGCAGACAAAAGAGAAGATGAACATACCCGCCTCGAAGGTGCCGAAGTTTACCGCCGGCAATGCGCTCAAGGACTCCATCAAGTAGCCGGAGCCTACGGATGTACCGTGCGTGGCCGCGGGCTCACCCCCGCGGCCTTCTCCTTGCTGCAGCGTGCGCGCGCTCGTAGAGTCGGCCCGCCGAAAGGATAGCGTCCTGGTAGCGGGGCTCGATCCGATCCCGGCCCGTCTTCCGCCGGAGCTGCGGGAGAGGCTCGAAATCCGGGCCGTGCGGGAGTTCTGCCGCAGCGTGCTGGAGGCCGTCGAGCCTTACGTGGCGGCGGTGAAGCTCCAGCTCGCGTACTTTGAGCGCCTGGGGCCGGAGGGGATGGAGGTGTACCGAGACCTTCTGCGCGCCGCTGCCGCGCTCGGGCTCCCGACGATAGCCGACGCCAAGCGCGGGGACATAGGGCCGGTCGCCGCAGCCTACGCCGAGGCCCACCTGGGCGTCTACGGGGCCACCTGCATAACCGTCAACCCCTACATGGGCACCGACGCGGTGCTTCCGTTCCTGGATGAGGCGCGCCGGCGGGACGCGGGCGGAGGCGTCTTCGTCCTCGTCGCCACTTCCAACCCTTCGGCAAAGGAGGTGCAGCGGGCTACCGAGCCGCCGCTGCTAGAGGTCGCTGCCCGGCTCGTCTCCGGTCTCGGTCGGCGGGACGCGGGCGGTTACCCGGACGGTTACCCGGACGCCGGGGCGGTCGTCGGGGCTACGCGACCGGAGGTGGGGCGCAGGGTGCGCGAACTGCTCCCGGAGAGCCTCTTCCTGGCGCCGGGCTACGGAGCGCAGGGTGGGGGTATAGAAGAGGTCACGGCTATGTGCGGGCGGGATGGTGGTGGGGTGCTGGTCAACAGCAGCCGCGGTTTGCTCTACGCCTACGAGAGGACGGGCGCCGACTACCGCGAGGCGGCGGAAGAGGCGGCCCGGCACGTCAGGGATGAGCTGCGCTCCGCGGGCCTGCGGGTCTAGGGCGGCTCAGACGCCTTCGGCGAACAGGTGCACGATGGCCGCGATCGTCACCAGCACCGTCGCCGCGGCGACGACCACGCCCAGAAGCTGTACAGCCATCTCTCGGCTCATCTCGCGTCCTCCATCCTCGTCCGTCCGGGCAAGTCTATCCCCGGTGCCGGTCGCCGGTCAACCTTGCGCTCTCTCCGGACATCTCGCTGAGCATCGCCTGTAGCTGGTCGCCGTATTGCTCGTAGTATCCGTTCTGGACGAGCGCGATCTTCCCGTCCCGGATGACGAAGAGCCGGGGCACGCGTTTGACGTTGTAGAGCGAGGTGAGCCTGCCGGTCGAGTCCTGCAGGATAATGTAGGGAGCGCCGTTCTCCTGGGGGGCGCTGTTGACGTAGACGACGGCGAAGGTCGTCTCGTCGCCGTACCGATGAGCGAGACGGTCGAGCACCTCTCTGGACTGATTGGATGGCCGGTTGAGCGTGCTCCAGAAGGCCAGCACGTAGGTGCCCTCGTCCGAGAGCTCGAAGAGGTCTCCCTCGACGGTCTCCGCGGTGAACTGCGGGGCCTGCTGGCCCACGTTGGGGGCGGGCTGCGGGAGGGTGAGCGTCCCGGTGCCCGTCTCTGGACTGCCGAAGGAACGGTAGACTGCGGCGACCGTCAGCACCACCGCCAGCACGAGGATCAGGCGCCTCAAGCTCTCGTCTTGCGGGATTGAAGGGAGAGATACACGGCGCAAACGATTATATCTGTCGGAGGGTGCCTTGTCGCGGCGCTGTCTCTGGCTTAGCCTCTAGTGCCGTGAGCGCGTTTCCGAGAACCACGTTTGCGGCCTTCCTCGCGGCGCTCCTTCTGACGCTTCAGCTCGCTGCGACCTCCGTCACGGCTCAGGAGCAGACGAGGGAGGAGGTAGCGGATCGCGCCTTCGACGTGGAACTGCCTGAGAACATCTCCGAGCCGCAGGTAGCGGCGCGGGCGTGGGTTCTCGTGGACGCCAAGACGGGGAAGGTGCTTCTGGGAGAGGGCGCTTCGGAGCGGCTACCGACGGGCTCGACGAGCAAGATCATGACCGCCCTCACGGCGCTGCGGATGGTGGAATCCGGCGAGGCGCGTCTGGATGACGAGGTGACCGTCTCTGAGCGGGCCGCCTTCTATGCCCGACCCATCTACAGCAACGCGGGCCTGCAGACCGGCGATGTCCTCAGCGTCCGGGAGCTTTTGATGGCCACCCTTATCCCCTCCGGCAACGATGCCGCCACCGCCCTCGCCGAACACCTCGGAGGTGGGGGGGAAGAGGGGATAGAACGCTTCGTGGAGCGGATGAACCACGAGGCACGAGTTCTCGGTCTGGACGACTCGCGCTTCGAGAACGTCACCGGTCTCGATGGCCGCGGCCACCGCTCCAGCGCCGGGGATCTCGCGAAGATGGCCCTTACCGGTCTGTCGTACCCGCTCTTTGCAGAGATCGTCGCGACCCCCGAGGCGGTCATAGAGACGCCGCAACGAGAGATCTATCTCCAGAATACCAACGACCTGCTCTACTCCTACGCGCGCGCCACCGGCGTGAAGACGGGCACCTCGCCCGCCGCCGGGCCGAGCCTCGTGGCCTCCGCCGCCGCAAACGACGAGGCTTACATAGCGGTCATCCTGGATGCCCGCGAGGACCGCTTCGCTGCGGCTCTGCGAGTGCTGGAGCACGGCTTCATCGCCTACGAGCGCCCTGAGATCGTGCGCGAGGGCGAGCGCTACGCCAGGGTTCAGGTGCCCTACCGGCGGGACGAGAGGATCGCCCTCGTAGCCGCGCGGGATGTCGAGGGGACCGTGGACGGCGGTTCCCGCATCGAGCGGGAGGTGAGCGTCATGGAGGAGTTGCCCGCCGAGGCCCGGCCCGGCACCCGGCTCGGGGAGGTGGTGGTGAGGGTAGACGGCGAGCGCGTAGGGGAGGCGCCGCTCGTGGCGAAGCGGGGCTACGACCAGGCGTCCGTGTGGGAGCGTGTATGGTATACAGTCGGGGGCATCTTCGTTGGGGAAGAAGAGGGGTGAGGCCATGATACTGACCGTTACCCTGAACGCCGCCGTGGCGCGCACGCTCGTCGTGCCGAGCCTGACCATCGGGCACCGCCACCGGGCTTCGGAGAGCGTTACGCTGGCGGGCGGCAAGGGCGTCAACGTAGCGCGCAGCCTGCGTACCCTTGGCGTCCCGGTCCTCGCGAGCGGGTTCGCCGGCGGGCGCAACGGCGACGCCATCCGGGACGGGCTCTCGGAGGCGGGGATACCGTTCGACCTCGTCGAGATAGAGGGGCACTCGCGCACCTCGACCGCGATAGTGGACCCGATGGCCGGAACGCAGACCGAGATCAACGAGTACGGGCCCGAGGTGAGCCCGGCCGAGACGCAGGAGTTCTCCAGGCGCTTCGAGCAGTTGCTGGAGTACGCGACGGCCGTGGTCTTCGCCGGGAGCCTTCCTCCGAACCTGGATGAAGGGTTTCTCGTCGGGCTCGTGGAGTGCGCCCGGGAGCGCGGACTCTATACGGTCGTGGACTCGACACCGGCGGTGCTGCGGGCGTCGCTTCGGGCATGCCCCTCGCTCGTGAGCCCGAACCAGGACGAGGCCGAGAGCGTCGTCGGCTTCGATTTCATCGAAGAGGAGGATTTCCCGCGCGGCCTCTCGCGCCTCGGCGAGATGGGAGCGCAGGCGGCGTGCATCACCTCGCGCGAGGGGCACTCGTATCTCTCCACCGGCGATGAGATCTTCTCCGCGCACGCGCCCAGAGTGGAGTCCCTCTCCGCCATCGGAAGCGGCGACGCCTACCTCGCGGGGCTCCTTGCCGGGCTCCTGCACCGGCGGCTGCCGCCGAGGGAGGCGGTGCGTCTCGCCGCCGGGTGCGCCGCCGCCAACGCCGAGACCCTGGGGGCAGGGCTCTTCGAGGCGCGGCGCGCCGAAGAGCTGGCCGGGTCAGTGCGGGTAGAGCGGGTCTCCGGAGAAGAAGAAGAGACCGTCTGGGCGGGGGACTCTGGAGAACGCATGCTAGAATAGCCGCGCCGGAAGGCTGTGTTCTCAGCGGACGGAGGTAAGAGATGGCCGTTTCCGAGGTGACCGACTCCACGTTCGAGCAGGAGGTTCTGAGGAGCGAGAAGCCCGTAATCGTGGACTTCTGGGCTCCGTGGTGCGCGCCTTGCAAGAGGATCGCCCCGATCCTCGAGGAGATGAGCGAGACCCGCGACGACGTCCGGTTCGTCAAGATAAACGTGGACGACAACCCGCAGACGGCGATGAGCTACCAGATCTCCAGTATCCCCACCATCGCCCGATTCGAAGGGGGACGGGTCAGCCGACAGGCGGTCGGTGCGCTGCCCAAGAACCAGCTCTCGCAGCAGCTAGGGCTTT
>JBFLXF010000147.1:0-5960 GCA_040757515.1 Actinomycetota bacterium | reverse complement strand
GGCGGCTCGTTCACCTGCCGATGGGCCGCTTCGCCGAGGCGACCGAGATCGCCAACGCCGCCCTCTTTCTCGCTTCCGACGAGTCCTCCTACATAACCGCCTCCACCTTCCTGGTTGACGGTGGCCTCTCCGGGGCATACGTTACCCCGGAGTGAGGAGGTAGGAATGCTGGAACAGAACTTGCGTTACAGGGGCGTCTCGGCGAGCGTCCTCGACGCCATAGGCGACACGCCGATGCTGGAGATAGAGGGCATCTACTGCAAGCTGGAGTACCTCAACCCCTCGGGCTCCATAAAGGCCAGGATCGCGAAGTACATGATCGAGAAGGCGGAGAGGGAAGGCTTGCTCAAGCCCGGCGACACCATCGTCGAGGCCACCAGCGGCAACACCGGCAACGCCCTCAGCATGGTCGCCGCCGTAAAGGGCTACCGGATGCTCGTAGTGATGCCCGAGGGAATGTCCAGCGAGCGGGTCGCCATAAGCCGCGCCTTCGGGGCGGACATACTGCAGATTGGGCACTTTCACGTGGACGAGGCCTTGAAGAAGGCCAAGGAGCTCGGGCGCCAGAAGGGCTACTTCTGCCCCTCGCAGTTCGAGTCGGAGTGGAACGTGGAGGAGAACCGCCTCTGGCTCGGGCCGGAGATGCTGGCTCAACTCGGGGCGGAGGGCGTCGTTCCCGACGCCCTGGTGATGGGCGTCGGCACCGGAGGCACGCTTGTCGGCGTGGGTCAGGCGTTCCGGAAGGTCAACCCGGGCGTAAAGCTCTTCGCGATGGAGCCCTCGGAGTCCAAAACGCTCCTCTGCGGGGAGATCGGGGAGCACCTGATCGAGGGCATCTCCGATGGGTTCGTGCCCGGCATCTTCGAGCGCCACGAGAGCCTGGTGGACACCACCCTGAGCGTCGAGAGCGAGGAGGCTGTGGAGGCGATGCGCTGGCTGGCTAAGCGCCACGGGCTCTTCGTCGGGCCTTCGAGCGGGGCGAACCTGATCGCCGCCAGAAGGGTGCGCGAGATGTACCCGGAACTCAGGAACGTCGTCACCGTCTTCTGCGACGAGGGTGAGAAGTACATCCAGGACCACTTCTCCGAGGAGGTCCGGGCGCTGGAGGCGGAGAACTTCACGTAGACCACCGACCAGGGGGTGAGAGAGTGAGCATCTTCCCGGCGAAAGTACTGCTGGCCGTGGATGGATCCGGGGAGTCGGATCTGGCCCTGCGCTCGGCGGTGGACCTGTCCCGGAAGACCGGTTCGGAGCTGCATGTCGTCCACGTCGGGCTGGTGCCCACCGTCTACAGGCCCGAGCAGCGCGGCTACGGCATCCGGTACGCGAAGGCGGAGGAGGAGGCGCGTCATCTGCTGGAGGAGCAGGTCGAGAAGGTGAAGGCGGCCGGGGCCAGCGCCGTGCAGGCGCACCTCAGGATGGGCCGCCCGGACGCTGAGATCGTGGCCCTGGCCGAGGAGATAGGCGCCGGTCTGATCGTGTTGGGCAGCCGGGGGCTCGGCGGGATGAAGCGGGTCCTTATGGGCAGCGTCTCGGACTCGGTGGTCCGCCACGCCCACTGCCCGGTCCTCGTGGTGCGCCGGTAGGGCCTGAGAGGGCTTTGCTTCCCGGGCGCTCCCGTCAACCTTCCGGTGGCGGTAGTATCTCGATGCCGTACTTCGGGGCTGTCGTCAGAAGCCTCTCTATCTCCGCCGGTCCGAACGGCGGCGGGTCGGAGACGTCCGTGCCGGGCACGCCGATCTCCTCGAAGAACCTGTCCAGGCCCGCCGGCACGACGAGCGTCAGGAGCCGCCCGATCCCGGACCCTACGTTCCTGAACGTGTGCAGGCAGCCCTTGGGGACGTGGACGAAGGAGCCCGGGGCGGCCTCTATCCAGCGGTCTTCCGCCAGAAACTCGAAGCCGCTCTCCAGCACGTAGAAGCTCTCGGCCTCGCGGGTGTGGACGTGAGGCGGCGGCCCGCCCCCCGGCAGCACCCGCGAGTCGAAGAGGGCGAACTCCCCGCCCGTGTCCTCGCCGGTGGCCTTGAAGGTGATCAGATCCGTCCCCGCCACCCACACCGTCTTGCCGGCGCCCTCCGGCGAGTGCGTCACGCTCTCCTGCCTGGCCTGCATGCCTTCTCCTTCCGGTGCTCTCTGCCGTCCGGGCCAACTGTAGTCTGCGGGGCGTGGCGGCGGTATGACGCAAATCTGTCATTTCCCGCAGGGAAATACCGCGTTTGGGGGATGGATATTCGCCGGAGGGCGTGCGAGCATGAGCGGCGTAACGCCGAGCGGGGGTGAGAGGTGATGAGCGCGGTAATGGAGGAGCGAGCCTTCTCGGAGCTGAAGCGGCTGTGCTGCGCTGGGCTCGACGGGCCGGAGTTGCTGGAGCGCGTCGTTGAGCGGCTGCGGCGGGCGGTCCCCTTCGAGGCGTACTGCGCCTCCACGGCCGACCCGGCGAGCGGCCTGGTTACGCGCTCCCTGGCCGGGGAGATGGGTGGGGCGGAGGAGGCGGCCATCTTCTTCGAGCGACTCTACTTCGAGCACGACCTGGATCAGTTGCGCAGGATGGTGCGGGAGCGCACCGCCGTGGCCCTGCTCTCGGAGACCACGGGCGGGAACCCGGAGAGCTCCCCGCGCTACCGGGAGCTGCTCGGCCCGCTCGGGCTCGCCCACGAGGCTCGCACGGCCTTTGCATCCGGCGGCCACCTGTGGGGATCGATGGACCTGATCCGTGCGACGGGCAGCCCGGACTTCTCCCCGCGCGAGGCCGCGTTTCTCAGGCGCGTCGCCCCGCACCTGGCCACCGGTCTCCGGACTGCGGCCCTCTGCACGCGAGCGACCGCAGAACCGGGTGTTGCCGGAGTCCCGGGCGTGCTCGCCCTCGACGGCCGGGGCTCGGTAGTCCGGCACACCCCCGCCGCCGAGCGCCTCCTCCTTGAGCTGGAGGACCTGAGATCCGACTGGCGCGAGTGGCGCGGACTGCCGCCCGCGGTGCGCATGGTGGCGTACGCCCTGAAGAGGGCGCTCAACCCCGAGTGCGGGCGCGACCCGGACGCCGTCCCGCGTCTGCGCGTCCGGGGGCGCTCCGGGCGCTGGCTCACGCTCTACGCCTCCCTGACCGAGCCCGCAGACGGGCACCCGGGCGAGACGGTGATCGTCATCGAGCCCAGCAAGCCCCAGGATGTGGCCTGGATGAGCGTCGCCGCCTACGGGCTCACGCCCCGCGAGGAGGAGATAGCCGGGCTCGTCGCCCGCGGCCTCTCGACGCGCCAGATCTCCCGGACGCTCTTTATCTCCGAGCACACCGTCCAGAACCACCTGCGCGGCGTCTTCGAGAAGGTCGGCGTCCACAGCCGCCGGGAGCTGGTAAAGAGGCTCTTCTTCGAGGGGCTCTATCCCTCATTTTTCGGGTAGCGTCTCCGACCCCGCAGAGCGCGCGATTGTGCTAGGCTTATCTTGCCCGGAGAAGGCTGCGGGAGAGAGCCGGATGGCCGCCGAAGGTGAAAGGTTCCGGTGGGGAACCGAATCTCTCAGGCAAAAGGACCGCGAGCCGGAGGGCGTCCTGGAGAGTCCGGCGCGGCCGCGGGCCGTACCGGCGCCGACGGGGTAACACTCTCAGGTCTGGGACAGGACGGAAAAGCAGAACGTCCACCCTAATAAAGAGGGGGTATAGCCCGTGGCGCGTTTCACACCGCACACCGAGGCCGATGTACGGGAGATGCTGGAGGCCATCGGGATCTCCTCCCTAGACGACCTCTTCGCCGACGTCTCCCCGAAGCTCGAGGGTGAGCTGAACCTGCCGTCGGCGCTCTCGGAGTACGAGGCGCTCCGGGACGTGGAGAGGCTGGCGAAGGAGAACGTTACGGGCCTGCCGATATTCCTCGGCGCCGGGGCCTACGACAGGATCACGCCGTCTGCGGTCGGCGCCATAACCTCCCGCGGCGAGTTCCTCACCTCCTACACCCCTTACCAGCCGGAGATCAGCCAGGGACACCTGCAGGCGATCTTCGAGTTCCAGTCCATCATCTCCGAGCTGACCGGCCTGGAGATCTCCAACGCCTCCGTCTACGACGGCTCCAACGCCGTCGCCGAGGCCGCCCTCATGACCGCGCGCCTCACGAAACGCGATCCCAAAGTCGCCGTCTCGGCCGGCCTCAACCCCCGCTACCGCGGGGTCATAGAGACCTACGGCGTCGAGGTCGTCGAGCTTGGCTTCGAGGGCGGTACCACGGACTTCTCCGGGGTCCCGGACGACGTCTCGGGCGTCTTCGTGCAGAGCCCGAACTTCTTCGGGATAGTCGAGGACGTGGGGGCGGCCTCCGAGGCGGCGCGCGGGGCCGGGGCACTCTGCGTGGCGGTCTGCGACCCCGTCTCCCTGGCCGTCCTCGAGGCGCCGGGCAACCTCGGCGCCGATGTGGCGGTCGGTGAGTGCCAGCCGCTGGGGATGCCGCTCCTCTTCGGCGGCCCCTACGCCGGCTACATGGCGACGAAGAAGGAGTTCGTGAGGCAGCTCCCGGGGCGCATCGCCGGCGAGACCGTGGACCGGGAGGGCAGGCTCGCCTACGTGCTCACCCTCCGGGGCCGCGAGCAGGACATCCGCCGCGCCCGCGCCAACTCCAACATCTGCACCAACCAGGCGCTCACGGCCCTTGCCGCGACCGTCTACGCGGCGCTCATGGGACCGGAGGGTCTGCGCGAGGTGGCCGAGCTCTCGGCCTCGAAGGCCCACTACCTGGCAGAGAGGCTTCAGGATTCGGGCTTCGGCCTTCGCTACCCGGACGCGCCGTTCCTGTGGGAGTTCGCGGTGGAGATGCCGGACGTGAAGGGGACGAACGAGGCGCTGCTTGAGGCCGGGATCGTCGGCGGGCTCGACCTCGGCGACGGGGCAATGCTCGTCGCGGTGACCGAGAAGCGGACGAAAGAAGAGCTCGACACCTTCGTGGAGGTGGTGGCTAATGCTGGGTAGCCTGATCCGGGACAAGGGACGCCCCGGCCGACGAGGGTTCACCCTCCCGAGGCCCGACGTGGAGAGGACGGACCTCGCGGAGGTAATCCCCAAGAAGGCTCTCCGCGGGGAGAGGCCGGACCTGCCGGAGGTGGATGAGCCGACCGTTATCAGGCACTACACCAATCTCTCGCGCGAGAACTGGGGGATAGACACAAACTTCTACCCCTTGGGCTCCTGCACGATGAAGCATAACCCGCGCGCCAACGAGGCCGCCGCCGCGAACCCGGGCTTCGCCGGCCTGCACCCGCTGCAGCCAGAGGCTCAGGCGCAGGGTGCCCTGCGCGTCATGTACGAGCTGCAGGGCTTCCTCGCCGAGATAAGCGGCCTGCCGGCGGTCTCGCTGCAGCCGATGGCCGGAGCCCAGGGCGAGCTCACGAGCGTCTTGATGATCCGGAAGTACTTCGATGACGCCGGCGACGAGAGGCGCAGGGTCGTCCTCGTCCCGGAGACGGCCCACGGCACCAACCCGGCGACCGCCTCGATGGCGGGCTTCAAGGCCGTGGAGATCGGGCTCGACGAGCGCGGCTGCGTGGACGTGGACGAGCTGCGCGAGCGGGTGGACGAGGCGACGGCCGTGCTCATGATCACCAACCCGAACACCCTTGGCGTCTACGAGCGCAACATCGCAGAGATCGCCGAGGTCCTGCACGAGAAAGGCGCCTTCCTCTACATGGACGGCGCGAACATGAACGCGAACCTGGGCCGCATGCGCCCCGCCGACGCCGGCGTGGACATCATGCACTTCAACCTCCACAAGACCTTCTCCACCCCCCACGGCGGCGGCGGACCGGGCTCCGGCGCCATCGCCTGCTCAGACTGGCTGGCACCCTTCAGGCCCGTCCCGGTCGTGGAGAAGGAGGGGAGCGCCCTCCGTCTCGCGCGCCCGGAGAAATCCATCGGCCGGATGGCCGCTTTCCACGGCAACTTCGGCGTGCTCCTTAAGGCGTGGAACTACATCAAGATGCACGGC
>JBFLXF010000146.1:0-5966 GCA_040757515.1 Actinomycetota bacterium | reverse complement strand
GCGCCGGCCTCGCCAAAACTGCATGGTGATCCGGGCGGAGTTGCGCGGACTTTAGAGGCCTGCTCTAATCCGGAGGAGACGTCAGGTGAGAGAGGGAGGGTCATGAGCGCGACGGACGAGCTGCTGCGCAACAACGAGGCCTACGCCGCTGCGTTCGAGAGCGGCGGGCTTCCGGCTCCACCGTCGAAGGGCGTGGCGGTGGTCGCCTGTATGGACGCACGCCTCAACGTGTACGGGATGCTCGGGCTCAGGGAAGGCGAGGCGCACGTCATACGCAACGCGGGCGGGGTCGTGACCGACGATGTGATCCGGTCTCTCATGATCTCGCAGCGCTTTCTGGGGACGCGCGAGATCGTCCTGGTTCATCACACCGACTGCGGGATGCTCACCTTCACAGAGGATGAGGCGAAGCGCGAGATCGAAGCGGAGACCGGCATAAGGCCGCCATTCGCTCTGGAGCCCTTCTCCGACCTGGAGGAGGACGTGCGCCAGTCCATCCGGCGCATACAGGCCAGTCCCTTCATCCCCCACAAGGACGCCGTGCGCGGCTTCGTCTACGAGGTCGAGACCGGGAGGCTGCGCGAGGTCGCTTGAGCTGCGGCGCTTAGCCGAGGGCCTCGCGCGCGGCGAGCGCCCGCTCCCTGGCCCGCTCCGGCGTCCCGGCGAGGACGGTGAGGTGTCCCATCTTGCGCCCGGGGCGCGCACTCTTCTTGCCGTAGAGGTGGAGCCGTGCGTCCGGGAAGCCGAGGGACGCCGCCCAGTCCGGCTCCCCGCCCGACCAGAGGTCGCCGAGCAGGTTGACCATCGCCGCCGGGCGCAGAGGCTCGGTGCTCCCGAGGGGGAGGCCGCAGACCGCCCGGAGCTGCTGCTCGAACTGGGAGGTGGACGCGCCCTCCAGCGTCCAGTGCCCCGAGTTGTGCGGACGCGGGGCTATCTCGTTGACCAGGAGCCTGCCGTCCCTGCTCAGGAAGAACTCCACGCACGCCGTCCCGACGATCTCCAGCTCCTCGAAGATGGAGCGCGTGATCTCTACGGCCTCCCTCTCGATCCCGGGTGGGAGGCCGGCCGGGGAGACGGTGAGATCGAGGATTCCCCTTCTGTGGGTGTTCTCGACGACACCGTAGTGGGCGAACGAGCCGTCGAGCCCCCGGGCGCCGACGACGGAGACCTCGAGCGCGAGGTCCACCCACGCCTCCAGGACCGCCTCGCTCGCGAGGGCCTTCCACGCCGCTTCTGCCTCCTCCGGGGCGCCGATCCTAACCTGACCCTTGCCGTCGTAGCCGAAGCCAGCAGTCTTGAGCACGGCGGGGGTCCCCGTCTGGCCGAGCGCCGCCTGCAGCTCCTCACGGGAGCCGACGCGCCGGAAGGGCGTTAGCGGGAAGCCCGCGCGGGAGAGGAACGTCTTCTCGCGCAGCCGGTGCTGTGTCGTGCGGAGGGCCTTTGCACCGGGCCTGACGGGGACGAGGGCGGAGATCTCCTCCACCGTCGCGGCGGGGATGTTCTCGAACTCCAGCGTCACGGCCTCGACGCTTTCGGCGAACTCCCGCGCGGCCTCCAGATCATCATAGAGGGCTGCCCACTCGCGGTCCGACACCTGCCCGGCGGGGCTTCCGGACTCGGGCGAGAAGACGTGGACCCGGTAGCCCATGCGCCTTGCGGCGAGGGCGAACATGCGCCCGAGCTGGCCGCTTCCCAGGACGCCGATGGCGGCCCCGGGCAGGATGCGCCCCCTCAAGGCAGCTTTGCCTCCAGGACCTTCTCCGTCTGCTCGCGTCGGAAGCGCTTGAGCCGCTCGCGCAGCTTGGGGCGCGAGGCGGCCAGTATGGCGACCGCCAGCAGCGCGGCGTTCGTTGCGCCCGCCCTGCCGATGGCAAGGGTGCCGACGGGGACGCCGGCGGGCATCTGGGCGATGGAGAGCAGGGAGTCCATCCCCTTGAGCGAACGGGACTCCACCGGGACGCCCAGGACCGGAAGCGTCGTATGGGCGGCGACCATCCCCGGCAGGTGGGCGGCGCCGCCGGCGCCGGCGATGATCACCTCGACGCCCCGCTCCTCCGCCTCCCCGGCGTAACGCGCCATGAGCTCCGGCGTGCGGTGGGCGCTGACCACGCGCCGCTCGTGAGGGATGCCGAAGCGCTCCAGGGTCTCGGCCGCGTGGCGCATCGTCTCCCAGTCGGAAGCGCTGCCCATGATCACGCCCACCAGGGGCTCTCCGCCGATGCTCATCGCTGAGTAGCATAGAGGATCTGCGGGCGGGTCGCCAGGAGCGACGGTTCCCCGAATCCCGCGTTACTCCGGACCTCTTTCGGGGAATAAAGGAACACGGGTTACAGGGAAGGAGGAGAGGGTTTGGAGACTACGACGCTCGTCGTGATCATCGCGGTGGCGGTCATCGTGATAGCGGTGCTCGCCGTTCTCTACGCTTCGCGCAGCCGCCGCAACCGCCGCAGGGAGGAGCAGCGCGAGCGCACCCGGCGGGAGTTCGGGAGCGAGTACGACCGGGTGGCGCGGGAGCGTGGCTCCGAAGAGGAGGCCGAGAAGGAGCTGAGAGAGCGCCGGGGGCGTGTGGAGCGGCGGGTGGAGCCGCTGTCGGAGGAGGCGCGCCGGCGCTACGAGGAGCGTTGGAAGGAGGTCGAGCGGGTCTTCGTGGAGAACCCCGAGCGCTCCATAGAGCTGGCGGACCGCACGATCTCCGAGCTCTTAGAGGAGCGCAACTTCATCCCCGACCCTGCCCAGAGCGACGAGGAGACCGAGCGTAGCCTCGCCGCCACTCATCCCCGGGTCGCTGAGGACTACCGGGAAGCCCGCAGGGTGCGGGCCGAGATCGTGGCCCGCTCCGGTGACGAGCAGACCACCGAGAAGATGCGCCAGGCCATCCGCAGGTACCGCTCCGTCTTCCAGAGCCTCGCCCGCGAATGAGCGGGTCCGGATCCAGAGATCGGCGTGTAGAATGGGATCTTAGGTAGGGGAGCCACAGACGGGGGTATGCGATGCCGAAGAACCTGGTTGCCAAGATCCTGGAGGATCACATGGCCGGAGGCTCTCTGGAGCCCGGCGAGGAGGTCGCGCTCAGGATAGACCAGACCCTCCTGCAGGACGCCACGGGCACGATGGCCTGTCTGCAGTTCGAGCGGATGGGGGTCGACAGGGTCCAGGTCCCGCTCGCGGTGCAGTACGTGGACCACAACGTCATACAGCTGGATCACAAGAACCCCGACGACCACCGCTTCCTGCAGGCGTTCGCGGCCAAGTACGGCATCCTCTACTCCCGGCCCGGCAACGGTATCTGCCACTACCTGCACGTCGAGCGGTTCGCGAAACCCGGCGCCACCCTCATCGGGGCCGACTCGCACACCACCAGCTCCGGGGCTCTCGGCTCCATCGCCATCGGGGCCGGTGGGCTGGACGTGGCACTGGTGATGGCCGGGCAGCCCTTTGAGACGCCCGCCCCGAAGGTAGTCGGGGTCGAACTCACCGGCAGGTTCTCCGATTGGGTGACGCCGAAGGACGTGATCCTGGAGCTCCTCCGGAGGCGCGGCGTGCGCGGCGGCCTCAACAGGATCTTCGAGTTCTACGGCGAGGGCGTAAAGAACATAGACGTCACCGGACGGACCACGATCTGCAACATGATCGCCGAGCTCGGCGCTACCACCGGCATCTTCCCCTCCGACGAGCGCACCCGCGAGTGGCTGGAGTCCCAGCAGCGCCCCGAGGACTTCGTGGAGCTGGCCGCCGACGAGGGCGCCTCCTACGACGAGCACGAGCACATCGCGCTCGACGAGCTGGAGCCGCTCATCGCCAAGCCGCACTCGCCCGGCAACGTGGTGAAGGTCGAGGAGGTAGCGGGCACGAAGGTCGCCCAGGTCTGCATCGGGAGCTCCGTCAACTCCGGCTTTGAGGACCTCGCGGTGGCGGCTGCTGTCCTGCGCGACCAGACAGTCTACCCCGGACTGGTGATGACCGTGACGCCGGGGAGCCGCCAGATCCTGGACTCCATAGCCCAGACGGGTGTCTACTCCGACCTCGTGCGCGCCGGCGCGAGGATGCTCGAGCCGGTCTGCGGGCCGTGCGTCGGGATGGGACAGGCCCCGCCCTCGGACTCGGTGAGCGTCAGGACCTTCAACCGCAACTTCCCGGGACGCTCGGGGACGATGACCGACCAGGTCTACCTCACGACCCCGACCGTCGCGGCGGCGACGGCGCTTAGGGGCGTGATCACCGACCCGCGCGAGCTCGGCGACTACCCCGAGCTTCCGAAGGCTCCCGCCAATCCTGCGGTGGACGACCGCCAGATCCTGGACCCCGCGCCGTCCGAGGAGGCGAGGGGCATCGAGATCCCGCGTGGCCCCAACATCAAGCCGCCGCCGGAGGCCCCGGAGCTGCCCGAGTCGCTTGCGTGCACGGTCACCATCGTCGTCGAAGATGACATCTCCACCGGCGATCTCGCCCCCGACGGGGTGGAGGTGATGAGCTTCCGCTCGAACGTCCCTGAGATCGCTAAGTTTACCTTCCGCCGCCTCGATCCCGAGTACCACAGGAAGGCGCAGGAGATGGCGCCGGGCTTTATCATCGGTGGCCACAACTACGGGCAGGGTTCGAGCCGCGAGCACGCCGCCCTCGCCCCGCTGCACCTCGGGATACGGTGCGTCATCGCCAAGAGCTTCGCGCGCATCCACCGCCGCAACCTCGTCTCGCAGGGCATCCTACCCTTGCGCTTCAAGGACGAGAACGACTACGAGAGGTTCGAACAGGGTCAGAAGTGGGAGCTGCCGGAGATCCGGGAGCGCCTCGAGAGGGGCGACGAGGAGGTACCGCTGCGTTCGGAGGACGGCGAGGAGGTCACGCTGCTCGCAGAGTTCTCGCCGCGCGAGCGTGACATCCTGCTCGCGGGCGGCGTCCTGCGCCAGCTCAGGCAGGAGAAATCTGCCTCGGCGGCGGGCAGGGCCGAGCCCGAGGAGACGGAGGCCAAGGAGGCCGGTGACTACCCGAACCCGGACGTACCGAGGGGTTAGCGCGCTCGAAGATGTAGCGGTTCTCGCCACCGGCGGCGCGGCGGACGTCTCGGTGGACTAACCCTTCGGGCCGCGGAGCGAGGCGAGAAGGAGCAGCGCCACCCCGACGGTTATTGCGGCGTCGGCTGCGTTGAAGACGTACCAGAACGAAAAGTGGACGTAATCGGTGACGGCGCCGGCGGTGAGGCGGTCGAGGAGGTTGCCGGCTGCTCCGCCAAGGACCAGGCCGCACCCGAGCGTCGTGAGCCGCGAGGAGGCGCCAGAGAGGAGCATCCATAGCACCGCCGCTACGGCAACGAGGCTGCCTACCAGCAGGATCGTCTGGCTGCCGCCGAGGATGCCGAAGGCGCCACCGTCGTTCCGGATGTGGGTGAGGGAGAGGAAACCCGGGATCACGGGTATGCTCTCCCCGAGGGGTATCGAGTCCTCGACGAGGGCCTTTAGCGCCTGGTCCACGACGAAGACCGCCCCCGCAACGGCGAGGGCGACGAGCAGGGCGCGCAGGCGTCCGGACGTCTTCTTCTCTCTCAAGCGATCGGGTTCATCCACGGCGCGCTGATCCTAGCACACCCGGCTCAAGGGGCGCGCGCCGCTGTGCCCTGCACGTGCGGCGTGAGGCGCGAGAGGGGAACCGGGGGTAGGAAGCTCTCCTGCCTCTCTACGCAGAAACCCGCCGCTTCGATAGCGGGTACCGTGGCGCGGTTCGGGTGGCAGCCGCCCGCGAGGTGCCTCCAGATCGGCTCGATGCGGTCCTGCCAGCGAGCCGTCTTCCCTTCGGCGCGCACGTGCTCGATAAAGAACAGCCGCCCGCCCGGGCGGAGGACGCGACGGATCTCGCGCAGCGCCGCCTCCTGGTCCGCCACCGTGCAGAGCACGAGCGTAGAGACCGCCGCGTCGAAGCTCTCGTCCGGAAAGGGCAGCCTCTCGGCGCTCGCCTCCGAAACTTCGACCGGG
>JBFLXF010000145.1:0-5972 GCA_040757515.1 Actinomycetota bacterium | reverse complement strand
GGAGGTGCGAGGCGGCGCTTCTTCGGTCCCGGCCCCGGAAAGAAGAAAGGCGGGCGCAAGCGATGGCCCAAGGCACCGTGAAGTGGTTCAGCGACGAGAAGGGCTACGGCTTTATCTCCCCGGACGACGGCGGAGAGGACCTCTTCGTTCACTACACCGGCATAGCCGGCAACGGCTTCAGGACCCTTGAGGAGGGAACCAGGGTCTCCTATGAGGCCACGCAGGGGCGCAAGGGCCTGCAAGCCGTAAACGTCAGCCCCGTCTAGCGGCGCGACCTACACCCTCTTCCGGCCGGGCTCTCTACGCCCGGCCTTCTCACTGCCCCTCTTTCCGGGCGAACGCCTCCTGGACGTCGGCGTAGACGCGGGGGAGGGGCAAGCCGGTCTTCGCGGCGAGCCTTACCGCGTCGTCGTGCTCGGGAGAGAAGGCGAAGTCCTCGCCGTCGAGGCTCCCGACCTTCACGCGGCACCTGCCGTACGGCAGCTCTACCTCGACTGTGCGACGTCCGGCAACCGTGCGCCCGACGGGGTGGTGGCGGACGCCAAGCGCCCCGGTCTCGCGCATGAGAAGCCGGGCGAGCAGGTCGCGGTCGGCGGCGCGGACGAGGGCGCAGAGTTTGTAGGCCCCACGGCCCTTCTTCATGAAGATTGGCTCGAGCCAGGCGTCCAATGCCCCGGCGCCCAGCAGGGCCCCAGCGGCCGGGCCCAGGATCTCTCCCGAGGCGTCGTCCACGTTCGCCTCGATCACCTCTACCTCGCCCTCCTGGCCCTCGATCTCGCCGACGACGGCGCGCAGGAGGTTCGGCGCGTGCTCCAGGCGCGCCCGGCCCGCTCCGTAGCCTGCGCCGCTCAGCACCATCGGCGGGGCGGCCTCCGTGAACTCTCCGCCCGTGAACGTCCTCATCAGCGCGGCTCCGGTCGGGGTGGTAGTCTCGCGCCGCTCTGCGGTCCAGCGCACGCGGGAGCCGGCCAGGATCTCCAGGGTCGCAGGCCCCGGGACCGGAAGCGGTCCGTGGGCGGCCTTGACGACGCCACTGCCCATCGGCAACGGACCACAGCTTGCGCTCTCCGCATCGAGCAGCTCCATAGCTACGCAGCTCCCGACCACGTCCACGATGGAGTCCACCGCTCCGACTTCGTGAAAGGTGACTTCCTCCGGATCCCTGCCGTGCACCCTCCCCTCGGCCACCGCGAGCAGCCGGAACGCCTCGATGGCCCTGCTCGCCGCCCGCTCCGGCAGATCGGCGCCTTCGATGAGAGCGCGCACGGCGCGGAAGGTGCGGTGCTCGTGCTCCTCCGGGTGCCCGACCGATACGCGGAGCGCCCCGACCCCGCTTACCTCGACACGCTCGACCGAGAGAGTGAAGGGTACGCCGAGACTTCGCAGGGCATCCTCGACCGTCTCCCGCTGCGCGCCGGCCGAGAGGAGAGCGGCGAGGGTCATGTCGCCCGCCGCGCCGCCGACGGGCTGGAAGTGTACGTGGGTCAAGAGAGAGGTCGGGGGCGCTCTCCCGGCCTCTCTGAGGAGACCGTGTGCGCCCTAGCCTGCGTTGCCGTTGACCTTCCGCACCGTCAAGAGCGTTGCCGCCAGGGCGACAGCGAGCAGGATGAGGGGTCTCGGATCCCTCTTCACAGCGTCGGCGAGCATGGACGGATCGCGCTTGCGTCCGGCCTCCTGCGCTGCCTGCGCCTGCTGGCGGGCCGACTCCTTCAGGCTCCTGGCGAACCGCGAGAGGGCACCCCGGACGCGGTCCTTGAGCTTCGTGCTGACCTGCTGGCCTACGACTTTGGGGTTCACGTGCTGCTTGAGGTCGAGCACGTCCGGGGCCATGCGGCTCCGGATCTCGAACATCTCCCGCTCTATGCGCTCCGGTATCTCGCTCATCGCCTGAACTGCCCCTTGAGCCACTCGATGTTCTGCCGGAGGGTGCGGATGGTGTGATGCGGTTTGGGATCCAGGTTCCTGAGCACGTTGGCTCCGGCTCCGGCGAGCACGCCCCCGATCACGAGCAGTATAGCAGAGACGATCAGCGCCGAGAGCCAGATGCTTAAGCCCGCCACCTCGACGAGCATGTAGATCCCGAACACGCAGAAGAACACCAGAAACAGGTGCAAAAAGACCGCGCCCACCGCCAGCAGCCCCGTCGCGAGCCCGGCCTTCTTGCCGACCGGTGCCAGCTCGGTCCTGGCAAGCTCGGCTTGCTTGCTGGCCAGCTCCTGAAGCTGGGGCTTTAAAGCGTCTATGATCTCCTTTACGCTCCGGTCCGACGGCTCAGGACCTTCTCGCAGCTCCCGCCCGAACTCCGCCGCCCGTTCTCGCTGTACGGTCACGACGCTCCTTTCTCTTCCGGTCATACGACGGCTGCCTCTTCGGCAACCTAATACCCCGACCATCCGGGCGGTAATCCCGGAGGCCACTCCCGCCACCATCTTACCTGAATGTCTAGTATCTAACATGCCATAAAGAGCACGCCGCACCGTGCGTTTGATGTAACATGAGAGTGGTGCACAACCTGCATAAAGGCTCGGAAAGGCTGATGGATTGAGACTAAAGGAGGCGCTGGGAGTCTCTTCTGGCGACGTAGTGGCCTTTGTCGGGGCGGGGGGGAAGTCCAGCGCGATCCTGGCGCTGGCTACGGAGCTTAAAGAGACCGGCCTGAGGGTTCTCGCGCTCCCTACGACAAAGATGTTCCAGAGCGAGGCCGACAGGATCGGGGCGACCGTCACCGCGGGTGATCCCGAGGCTTTGCGCAACGCGGTAGAGCGGGCATTCGCCTCGAACCGGTCCGTGGTGGCCGGCGGCGGGCTGCTCTCCAAAAAGCGCATCGCCGGCGTCGCTCCGGCTCAGGTGCCCGATCTCGCCCGGCTCGCCGACGTGACGCTCGTCGAGGCGGACGGAGCGCGGCGGCGCCTGATCAAAGGCACCGCCGATCACGAACCGGCTCTGCCCGCAGGTGTTAGCCTGGTCGTGGCCGTCGGTAACATAGAGGCGTTCGGCAAACCCGTGAGCGAGGACCATGTCCATCGTCCCGAACTCTTCTCCAGGCTTACCGGCGTCGGCCCGGGTCAGAGTATCACAGCCCGCGCCTTTGCCCGCGCCCTTCAGAAAGGCTCCCTCCAGAACATCCCCGAGACCGCCCGCGCCGCCGCCCTCATTACCGGCGTCGAACCCGGCCCCAGAATGGCCGACGCCTCCGTCGTCGCCCGCGAATTGTGGCGCTCAGGGATAAAGAGGGTCGTCTTCGCTTCCCTCGACCCAGACCGACCCGCCCGCGTCTGGATCCCCTAATCTACGAAACTCAGTGATTGCACCTTTGTATCATAATATCAATACAAAGGCACGGAGGCAGAGATCATTCGGATAGAGGTAGATGCGCGGAGTGGGATTCCGATCTATGTGCAGATTGCGGGTCGGGTGCGGCGGGCGGTGGAGGTGGGGAGGGTAGGGCCGGGAGATCGGCTGCCCACGGTGCGGGAGCTGGCTGCGGAGCTGGGGGTCGCCCCGAACACAGTGGTCAGGGCCTATGAGGAGCTCAGGAGGATGGGGCTTGTGGAGAGCAGGCTGGGGGTGGGGACTGTGATCTCGCGAGACGCAGAAGACATCGGTCGCGAGCGCAGGGTAGAGACGTTGCTGGCTCGGCTCCGGGAGCTGGTGCGCGATGCCGCCGCCCTGGGCGTGAGCCAGGACGAACTCTGGGATATCGTGGACGCGGAGTTCGAACGCGTGCGGGACTCTGCGGGGCTGTAGAATCTGGTCCGCTTTGCGAGGACTCGAGAGAGAGGATGTCGCGGGCACCGACGGGCGCTTCGCTCCGAGCCCGACGGGGCCGCTGCATGTTGGTAACCTCCGGACCGCGCTTCTGGCCTGGCTCTTCGCGCGCTCGGCGGGAGGGAGGTTTCTGGTGCGGGTGGAGGATCTGGACGGATCCAGGGTGCGGCCGGGCGTGGAGGAGGCGCAGCTGGCTGACCTGCGCGCCATCGGGCTCGACTGGGACGGCCCAGTGGTGCGCCAGTCCGAGCGGATGGAGCTATACGAGCAGGCAATATCGCGCCTGGATTCGGAAGGTCTCCTCTACCCGTGCTACTGCACGCGGAAGGAGATCCGGGCTGCAGCCTCCGCCCCGCACGGCATAGGCGCGTCCGACCGCTATCCCGGCACCTGTCGCGAGTTGACGAAGACGGAGCGCGCCGAGAGGGAGGCGGCGGGGAGATGTCCTGCGCTGCGGGTGCGGTCCGGGGGGCACGGGTGGCGTTCGAAGACCGTCTGTTGGGGCGTTGCGAGGACGCGGTAGACGACTTCGTGGTGCGCCGCAACGACGGCGCGCCAGCCTACCAGCTCGCCGTGGTCGTGGATGACGCCGAGCAGGGGATAGGAGAGGTGGTGCGCGGCGACGACCTCGCCGACTCCACCCCCCGGCAGGTACTGCTCTACCACCTGCTCGGGTTGCCGGTCCCTGTCTACGCTCACGTCCCGCTCGTGCTCGGGCCCGACGGGCGGCGACTGGCCAAGCGTCACGGTGCCGTCACGCTCGCGGACCGAGCCGCGCACGGCCAGAGCCCTGAAGACGTGCTCGCCTGGATGGCGCGCTCGCTCGGACTCGCCGGAGAGAAAGAGACGCCGGAGCCTTCGGACCTGCTCGCGCGTTTCGATCCAGCGCGCCTGCCGCGCGAGCCGAGCGTATGGGCCTCCGGGCCTCGCGACATCGGGTAGGACAGGCCATGCCCTGTGGTAACTTTCGGTCGAGAGCGTGTCTCTGATGACGGAAGAGGAGGCCCGATGGACGTCGCGCGCGAGATAGAGAGGCTCGAAGAGGAGGTCAGGGAGCGTCACGGCGAGCACATCGTCGCGCTGCGCCGCGAGATCCACCGCGAGCCCGAGCTGGGCTTTGACACACAGAAGACCGCAGAGAAGGTTCTCGCCGCCCTTGACGGATTGCCGCTGGAGATAGAGACCGGCATCGCGCAGAACGGCGTTGTGGCGACGCTCCGGGGCACGGGTGGCGGGCCTACCGTGGGGCTGCGGGCGGACATGGATGCCCTGCCCATAACGGAGAAGACCGGACTGCCTTTCGCCTCCGAGATCGAGGGCCGGATGCACGCCTGCGGCCACGACGGACACACGAGCATGCTCGTCGGCGCGGCGCGCGTCCTCTCGGGGCTGCGCGGGCGGCTGAGCGGTTCGGTCAAGTTCTTCTTCCAGCCCGCCGAGGAGGGAGGCGGCGGAGGCAGGGTGATGGTTGAGGAGGGAGTTGCGGAGGACGTCTACAGGGTATTCGCGCTCCACCTTTGGCCGGGGCTGCCGTTCGGGACCGTGGCGACGAAGGGGGGTCCGATCATGGCCGCCGCCGACGCCTTCGAGATGACCGTCAGGGGCAGGGGCGGACACGGCGCGATGCCGCACCTCGCGGCGGACGCCGTCGCCATCTCGGCCCAGATCGTCACCGCCCTGCAGACGATCGTAGCCCGCGAGGTGGACCCGGTCGAGCCCGCCGTGGTGACGGTCGGTGAGATCGAGGCCGGAACCGCCTTCAACATCATCCCGGAGACCGCCCGCCTCGGCGGGACGGTACGCACCCTGAACGAGGACCTGCGCCGCAGGATGCCTGGACGCATCGAGGAACTCGCCCGAGGCGTCGCCTGCGGGATGCGCGGCGAGGCCGATCTCGATTACACCTTCTCCTATCCCGTAACGAACAATGACGAGGAGGCCGCCGAACGGGTGCTGAAGGTCGCCGCCGAACTCTTCGGCGAGAAGAGCGTGTTGAGGTTGCCGAACCCCTCGATGGGCGCCGAGGACTTCGCGTATTTCCTGGAGAAGATACCGGGCGCCTTCGTCTGGCTCGGCGTCGGAGAGGAGATCTCCGGTCTGCACACCCCAACCTTCGCCTTCGACGAGGAGATACTGCCCCGCGGCTCCGCGCTGCTCGCTGCCCTCGCCCTGGAGTCGCTCGCCTAACCCGCCGGTGCCGTACG
>JBFLXF010000144.1:0-5987 GCA_040757515.1 Actinomycetota bacterium | reverse complement strand
CGTAGCCTCCCCAGCCGGGGTAGGGCTCCACCGCAGCGTCGCTCGTGACGTTGACGATGCGCGCGCCCGGCTTCAGCTCTTCGCGGATGGCCTGCAGCACACCGAGCGGGGCGAGGACGTTCACCCGGTAGACCTCCTCCAGCGCGTCGAGCGGGTAGTCCAGCAGCTTTGGCTGCGGGCTCGGGCCGAGGATGCCGGCGTTGTTGACTACGGCGTCGAGGCCGCCGAGGGCGCTCGCCGCCCCGGCGAGCGCCCGGCGATGCTCCGCCTCTGTCACGTCGCCGGGGATGGCGACGACCTCCGTCCTCTCGCCCAGCTCCGCGCGGGCCCTCTCGAGCGCTCCGGTGCCGCGGGCGTCTATGAGGAGGCGCCAGCCTCGCCCGGCGAGCCCCCGGGCGAGGGCCAGGCCGAGGCCGCGGGAGGCCCCGGTGATGAGCGCCGTACGTGGTCTCGTGTCGTTCATGGTGTGATGTCCTCCCGTCTTTGGTTCGCTTTTAGCCACTCTCGCCGCGGCGGAGCCGCTCGATGATCCCGCCTATGCGCCGCCGGGCCTCCGCTCTCTCGACGGTCTCGTAGAAGGGCTCGCCGGCGGGCGCGATGCCGGGCACGACCGTGTCGAATTCGAGGGAGCGAAGCAGCTCCAGGCTCTCGATGTATCTCTCCCGGTCGCTGATCCCATCGAGGACCGCGCCCCTCCACCGGCCCCGGACGAAGAAGATTGTGTCGCCGGTGAACAGGACGCGGCGCTCTCCGGTGTCCCAGAGAAAGGCGGTGGCCCCGGGCGTGTGGCCGGGGACGGGGATCACCTCGAAGTCGTCGCCGAGGCGGTGGCGACCGGAGAAGGTCCCGGCCACCTCGCAGACCTCCGAGGCCGCCGCGGCGTCCTCTTCGTGGACGTAGAGCGGGGCGCCGAACGCCTCCGCCACCCGGTCGCAGGCGGGCGAGGCCTCGTGTCGGTGGTTGAGGTACTGCCGAAAGATGCCGCCGAGGCCGCGTATCTCCCGAACCTCCCGCTCCAACGCCGCGGACCTGTAGAGGAGCAGGTTGCCCCGCTCGCGCCGGAGCAGGAAGGCCCGGATCTCGAGCGACGGGCCGAACCCCAGCGGCTCGGGCTCGGAGGCGTACAGGCCGGGTAGCACACTCTCCATGGAACGTCTCCGCCTACCCTTGCCTGGCGGCGCGCCGCTCGGCTGCCGCCCTCGCGCGTTCGTAGCCCATCCGGAAGAGTTCCACGGCGCCGGGCACGTCCTCCGGGGAGCGGAGGCGGTAGCTCACCACGCCTCGAAAGCCGCCCCGGTGCGGCTCCGCGCGGCCCTCCGAGACGAGCCTTTCGTGGACCTCCCTCGGGAACGGCAGGTCGGCGACGCCGTCGTGGTGGACGTGCCCGATCTGGCGCCGCCCGTACCTGTAGACGGTGATGCCCCTGGTGTCCGGGTCCCTCACCACCCCGGGCCAGCCGAGCACCTCGCTCTCCAGCGACTCCAGCAGTTCGCGGTTCATCCGAGTCCTCCTTCGTGCTTTGCGACGGGTTTCGCCCGCTTGCGGAAGAGACGGGTGAGAACGGCGTGCCGTCCGGCCGCGCCACCCCTCTGTGTCCGGCTCAGGAGGCGGTGCTCCGCCGCCTCGCGCAGAAGCTCCCTGCGGCGCTCCCGCCAGGTCTCGTGGCTCATCTCGGGCAGCATGCCGTGCCTCCTCCTCTAGCGGGTCTGTCTCTGTTCGGAGGATGCAACGGCGGGATCCCGGCGGCATCGTGCCGGGGTACGGTCTTCGGCCTGTACGGAGGCACAGGCTCTTCTCGGGGGACTAGTCCCGGATCTGCACGAGGCCGCGGCGGGCGGCGATGGAGACGGCCTCGGTGCGGTTGTGGGCCTCGAGCTTGTGCAGGATGGAGGAGACGTGGAATTTCACGGTCCGCTCGGTGACGAAGAGCCGGGCGGCGATCTCGCGGTTCTGTAGCCCTTCGGCGAGGAGCGCGAGGACCTCGCGCTCCCTGGGTGTGAGGTCCTCCGGGCCAGGAGAGTCGCGGTTCGCCCGCTTGAGGAGGCGGGAGGTTACGGACGGCTCCAGAGGAGAGCCCCCGGAGGCTGCGGTGCGAACGGCGGCGAAGATCTCCTCTCGCGAGGCGCCTTTGAGCAGGTAGCCGCGGGCACCGGCGCGCAGTGCTCCCAGGATGCGCTCGTCGGTGTCGTAGGCGGTGAAGATCACCGTCCGGGTCGCGGGAGCGGCCTCCCGCAACCGCCGCAGGGCGTCTATGCCGTCGGTACCGGGCATCTCCAGGTCGAGCAGGATCACGTCGGGCTCCATCTGGCGCGCCAGCTCGACGGCCTCCTCGCCGCCGGAGGCCTCGCCGACGACCTCGAAGTCCGGCTGGGTGCCGAGGACTGCGACGAGCCCCTCGCGCAGCATCGGATGGTCGTCGGCGACGAGGATGCGTACCTTCTCCACTAACCCTCCAGCGGCGCGGCGGCCTCCACCTTCGTCCCCCTGCCCGGGGCGCTTCGCACGGCGAGCGTCCCGCCGAGCGCCTCCGCCCGCTCGCGCATCCCGAGCAGCCCGTGGCGGCCCTCCGGCACCCGCGAGGGGTCGAAGCCCCGCCCGTCGTCCTCGACGGCGAGGCTCACCCGCTCCGGCGTGGCCACGAGGCGCACGGTGGCCCGGCCCGCGTCCGCGTGACGCGCCACGTTGTTCAGGGCCTCCTGGCAGATCCTGTAGAGCGCCACCTCGACGCCTGGCGGCAGGGGTCGGGCGGCGTTGACGGAGAGGAGGCGTGCGGTGACGCCGGTCTCCGTCTCCCAGCGGTCAACCAGCGACCTGAGCGCCTTCGCGAGCGGGCGTCCTTCGAGGGGGGCGGCGCGCAGATCGAGGACAGAGCGGCGCGCCTCCTCGAGGTTCGAGCGGGTGAGCGAGAGGGCGCGTTCTATGGCGGTGCGGGCCTTCTCCCTGTCGGCATCGAGGAGGGCGTCGGCGGACTCGAGCTGTAGAGCCGCTGCGGTGAGGCCCTGGGCTATGGTGTCGTGGATCTCGCGCGCCAGGCGGTTCCGCTCCTCGAGGGCCCCGAGACGCCCGCTCTCGTCGGCGAGCCGCGCCCGCTCGACGGCTATGCCGAGCAGGTCCCCTATGGTGTGCAGGAGCCGCAGCTCGTCGGGAGAGAGGCTGCGCCAGTCGGCGCTCGCGACGTTCATCACGCCGAGCTTCCTGCCGTGGGCGTAGAGCGGGATGCTCGCGTGGTAGCGCAGTCCGTCCGTGCCGTCCACGAGCCCCTTGAGGCGGCTGCAGGTGAGGACGTTGACGTTGGCCGCCCCCTCCAGGTCGCCCTTCTTGTAGGTGTCCAGACAGTAGCAGTAGCCGGAGCCGTCCATGCGGCGCGGGTCGCCGGCGAGGGCGGGAGGGAGGTTACGGGTGGCGGCCAAATAGGGCTCGGGTGAGCCCTCGCCGAGGAGCCAGATCCAGCCGGTCCTCAGTCCCAGCAGCGCCGCGACCCGCGAGAGCGTGAACGAGAGCGCCTCGCCCAGGCTCACCGAGCGATTCAGCTCGCGCGCGACCTCGTTGAGGACCGAGAGCTCCCGGTTTCTGCGCTCCAGGTCCTCGCTGTTCTCTCGCTTCGTGCTCACTCCGCCGTCACCGCCAACGAGTTTAGCAGCGCCGGTGGCGGGACGGAGATCTTGCGGCTCAGCCGCCGCGCCTCTTGCGCCTGCGGCGCCGGATCACGTACGCCACGAGGACCAGCGCGAGGAGGACGACGATGCCGTAGCCGAAGGACTGAGCGGCCGCGAGGAGCCTGCTCCAGTACTGCCCGAAGACGTAGCCCACGAGCGAGTAGGCGACCGCCCACACCGTCCCCGCCGCGAGATTGTATGGCAGGAATTTGTAGTACTTCATGCGGTTCACGCCCGCGAAGAGAGGCGTCATGCTCCGGAGGCCCGGCCCGAAGCGCCCGATGAAGACGGTCTTGCCGCCGTGAGACTCGAAGTAGCGCTCGGTCTTCGCGAGGCTCTTCTCATCTATGAGGAAGTGCAGGATGCGCATCTTGAGCACGCGGGCGACGAGGGGTCGGCCGCCGATGCGTCCGATCCAGTAGATCGCGTTGTCCGAGACCAGCGCCCCCGCGAAGCCCGCGAGCATCACCGGCGGCAGCGAGAGGCCGCCCGTGTTCGCCAGCCACCCGCCCGCGAAGAGCACCACGTCCCCGGAGGCCGGCAGACCGAAGTTGTCGAGCGCCGCCCCGATAAAGATCACCAGGTACCCGTGCGCGAGCAGGAGGTTCGTGACGAACTCGAGTATGCCTCTGGGAGAGCCCGGTATCGACTGGATGAAGTGGATCACGCTCTCCATGCGGCTCGCGGTTTTATACCACGCCGGTTGACACGCGGCGCGGCCTTTGGCTATGCTGCCGCCCACGAAAGGTGGGCGAGAGGGACCAGGAAGCCGGTGTGAGTCCGGCGCGGTCCCGCCACTGTGACCGGGGAGCGAGCCCGCACGGAAGGCCACCGCGGAGAGCGGGAAGGCGCGGGGGAGCGGAGATCCGGGAGCCAGGAGACTGGCCTCTCGCCCGGGTGTAATCCGACCGGGGCGAGGACCCCGAGGAGGAGGGATACATGTATAGGCTCGCGGGGACGTTGGGTCTCCCCATCTGGCTTGCGCTCGCCGCGCTCGTGCTCTTCGCCGTGCTCTTCGACAACGGCGCGCTGCTCTCGCCGCTCCTGGGAGACGTCTCCTACACGGCGAACTACCTGCACGAGCTCTTCCACGACGGCAGGCACCTGCTCGGCGCTCCCTGCCACTAGGGGACTCCCCGTGACGGCCTACATCGGGAGGGGCCTCGCCACCGGCCTGCTCGCCGGCCTGCTCGCCGGGCTCTTCGCCCTTCTTTTCGCCGAGCCGACCATCGACCGCGCCATAGCCCTCGAAGGTCACGGCCACAACGAGGGATCCCACGCCGCCTCGCTCCACGAGGAGCCGTTCGGGCGCGGCGCGCAGAAGGCGGGCCTCGTGCTTGCCACCTCGCTCTACGGCGCCGCGTGCGGCCTGTTCTTCGGCCTCCTCTACTCCCGCCTGCGGGGTGAGGCTCGCGGCGGCGAGTGGCGCCGCAGCCTCGCGCTCGCCTGCGCGCTCTTCTTCGGAGCGGTCGTGGTGCCGTTCCTCAAGTACCCGCCCAACCCACCGGGCGCGGCGGCGGACCCCTCGACGCTCGGAGAGCGCACCCTCGCCTACCTGGCCGCCGTCGCGCTCTCGCTGCTGGCCGTGCTCGCCGCCCGGAGGTTCGCCCGCGCTCTGGGGGACGCGCCGGTGGCGGCGCGCGACCTGGCGTTCGGGGGCGTGCTCTTGCTGCTGTGGTCGTTCCTGCTCCTGGCGCTGCCGGACTTCGGCGCCTCTGGAGGGAGCATCCCGCCCGACCTGCTCTGGGACTTCCGGCTCTCCTCGCTCGGGACGCAGGCGGTGCTCTGGGCGGGGATAGGGTGCCTCTTCGGCCTGCTCGCCGAGCGCGCGCGGCGCGGGGGGACGCCTTGAGCGGCGCCCTCCTCGTCTGCGGGACCCACTCCGACGCGGGCAAGAGCGTCCTCGTCGCCGGCATCTGCCGCTGGCTCGCCCGCGAGGGCGTCCGGGTCGCCCCGTTCAAGGCCCAGAACATGGCCCTGAACTCCTACGTCACGCGGGAGGGCGCGGAGATCGGGCGCGCCCAGGCCGCCCAGGCGCAGGCCGCGGCCGTAGAGCCCGAGGCCGCGATGAACCCCGTCCTGCTCAAGCCCTCTGCCGAGAGGACGACGCAGGTGATCGTGCGGGGCAGGCCGTGGGCGACGGCGAGCGCGCGCGGCTACGGCGGGATGAAGCGCGAGCTAATGCCCGTCGTCCTCGACGCGCTCGCGGATCTGCGGCGGCGCTTCGAGGTCGTGGTCTGCGAGGGAGCGGGGAGTCCCGCCGAGATAAACCTGCGCGAGAACGACCTCGCAAACATGGGCCTGGCGCGGGCCGCGCGCCTGCCGGTCGTC
>JBFLXF010000143.1:0-5998 GCA_040757515.1 Actinomycetota bacterium | reverse complement strand
CAGCCGGGGCATCCTCGGGCAGTCCACGAGCGTCAGCGCCGTCCCGCGCTCGCGCAGCATCTCCGGCAGGTCGGAGCCCAGCCAGCTGCGGTGCCTGACCTCGACGGCGTAGCGGAAGCCTTCCGGCAGGGACCCGAGAAAGTCCTCCAGTGCGCTCATGCCTTCCACGTCGAAGGAGGGCGGGAGCTGGATGAGCAGAGGTCCGAGCCGGTCGCCGAGGAGCGCCATCGTCTCCACGAAAATCCGCGCTTCCCGCTCGCAGCCGACGAGGCTCCTCTCGTGCGTTATCTCCTTCGGAAACTTCGCGGCGAAGAGGAAGCCCTCGGGTGAGACCTCGCGCCACCTCTGCACGGTCGAGCGACGTGGGGTGCCATAGAACGTGGAGTCTATCTCGACGGTGGCGTAGCGCCTGACGTACTCGGCGAGCCTGGCGCCGGCCGGGAGTCCCTCGGGATAGAGGGTCCCCTCCCAGTCGGCGTAGGACCAGCCGGAGGTGCCAAGGTAGAGCCCCGGCTCTGGGGGCGAGATCTTCCCCGGTTCCTCCAGAAACAGCCGCTCTTGCACGTCGCCTTCCAAGATCTCTCCGAACGGCTGATGCTAGCACAGCACAATGGACACTTTTGCGAAGGCTATCATTACGCGGGCGATGGCGGCCTACTAAGCTCTGGATATGCGAACGGAGGTCGGGTGAAGGTCTTCTACAGCGATCACTTCGTGCTGCCCCTCCCGGAGGGGCACCGCTTCCCGATGGTCAAGTACTCGATGCTGCGCGAGAGGGTCGAGACAAACGGCATCTGCGGCACCGGGGAGCTGCGCGTCCCGCGCGCGGTGACGGACGAGGAGATCCTGCGCGCCCACGAGAGAGGCTACCTGAAGCGCGTCGTCACAGGCACCCTGGACCGCAAGGAGGTCCGGCGCATCGGCTTCCCGTGGTCGGAGAGGATGGTCGAACGCTCGCGCCGGGCCTCAGGCGGAACACTTGGGGCCTGCCTCGCCGCCCTCGAAGAGGGCTTCGCGGCGAACCTCGCGGGCGGTACCCACCACGCCTTCGCCCACCGCGGCGAAGGCTACTGCGTCTTCAACGACACCCCCATCGCCATCCGGGCACTCCAGACGGCGGGGCTCGTCCGGCGGGCAGTCGTCATAGACACCGACGTCCATCAGGGCAACGGGACGGCGGCGATCCTGGCCGGAGACGACTCGGTCTTCACGTTCTCCATCCACGGCGCGAAGAACTTCCCGTTCCACAAGGAGCACAGCGACCTGGACATCGCCCTGCCGGACGGCGCCGATGACGGCGAGTACCTGGCGGCGCTGGAGAAGGGGCTCGAGATCTCGCTCGACCGCGCGAACGCGGACCTCGCCATCTACCTGGCAGGCGCCGACGCCTTCGCGGACGACCGCCTGGGGCGTCTCTCCGTCAGCAAGGCGGCGCTGGCGGAGCGCGACCGGCTGGTGCTCGAGACGCTGCGCGAACGCAACATCCCAGCCGCCCTCACGATGGCCGGCGGCTACGCGCGAGCGGTCGAGGATACCGTGGAGATCCACTACCGCTCCATCGCCCGGGCCGCCTCGCTCCTGGATACCACGGACGGAAGAGACCGTGCCTGGCTCCGGAACGCACCCGGCTTCCGGCCACGCTCCCAGCCGTTTGCGCCTCCGTCACAAGAAGTCTATGGCGACGAGTAACAAAAGGTGGTACAAAGAAAATACAAGGCGAAAACATGTGAAGGAGCGGGCAAGTTGGGGACCAGAAGGGTGGCGCTCAAGCCGCACGCCACGAAGATCCGGCGCTGGGTAGACGAGGGGCGCAGCGACGAGTGGATCGCCCAGGAGCTCAACACCACCCCCTCCAGCGTGCAAAGCTTCCGCTCGCGGAACTCGATCTACCGCCGGGATCCGGTTCGCCGCGGCCAGATCTCCGAGCATTCCGCGACCCTCGAAGAGGTCGAAGGCGGCCTCCTGCTCCGAACCGACGCCCGCGATTCCGAGGTCTTCGAGCGCGAGTGGCGCGACTACCTGGGCGCTTCCCCTGAGGATCTGCTGGTCGTCGTAACCCGTGACCGCATCTACGTCGAGAAGACGCGCTAGCGTGCCCGATAAACCCGCCGTAGACCTGCGTCTCTCCATCGACGAAGCCGAGGCGCTCCACGCCGCCCTCGAAAGGCTGCTGGAGGAAAGCCCGGAAGAAGAATCCCTCGAAAGAGCCTACCGGCTGCTGGGCTGGCGCATACTTGCGGAGAGAGGCGGCACCGGACTCACAGCTATGATCGCCAGCATCGCGCGCGAGGCCAAGACCCTGGAGGAATACGAGACCCGCCGCGACGAGGCGCTTGGTCCCATACTCGACGGCTTAGAGAGCCCCGAGAACCGGGATCCTTAGAGAGATCAGTTACCGAACTGTTACCCGTAAGTAGCGGAACTGTTATCTCGACGGGATAGAGTGTTTGTAATGGGCTTACCCCTTCGGCCCAGGAGACGCACCCGGGGCGCGGATCACGCGGGCTCCGGGTTTTCCTTTCGCGTATGCTAACCTTTCTGCGACCCACTCCGGGCTAGAGAGGCTCTATGTCGGCCACGCTGGTAATGGTAGTCGTCGCCACGCTGCTCGTATGCGTTCTCGCGCTGCTCGCGCAGAGGGCGCGCAAGAGCAGAAGCGCGGAGATCACGCTCGTCGTCTCGGTATCTTTTCTCTCTTTTCTGGTCGCCGCCGTCGGGCTAGTCTCCGGTCTGGGGCTGCTGGCTACGGCGGCGAGCGGCGAGGCACCGATAGGTCGAGGCCCCCTCGCCGCCGCAGGCGTCGGGCTGCTGGCGGTCGGCGTCGCGGGAATAGCGCTGTGCGTGCCACCGCTCAGAAAGCTGGCCGGCCGGCCGCCGCGGCGCGCCTTCTGGGCGGACCCTCCGGTCTTCCTGGCGCTGTGGCTCTCGCTCGTCGTTCTCGCAAACAACGCCGTAAGCTTCCTGATCTTCGTCCGCACCCCGGAGGTCGGGGAACTCTTTCCGACCGGCAGGCTGACGCCCGGCGCAGTCCTGATGAGCCAGCTTCCCTTTCTCGCCGTGGCGCTCGCCGGGGTCGGGCTCGGGGTCAGCCGCAACTTCAGGGATACCCTCTCCCGGCTGGGGTACGGCGGGATCTCGCCACGCCAGCTTGGGGTGGTGGTCCTCTTCGTGATCTCCGCCTTCGTGCTCTCGCTGAGCGCGGATGCCCTATTCCGCCTCTTGCAGCCGGAGCTGTACCGTCAGGTCGGTGAGATCTCCGACCAGCTCTTCAACACTCGCGGCCTCACCCCCGTCTCGGTGTTGCTCTTCGGGCTCCTCGTCGGGGTGGGAGCGGGCCTCGGCGAGGAGACACTCTTCCGGGGAGCCGTGCAGCCTGTCTTGGGGATCGTGCCAACCTCGGTCCTCTTCGCCTCGATGCACGTCCAGTACGGACCGTCGTTGCTGCTCGGCTACGTCTTCCTGCTCTCCGTCGGGCTCGGGCTGCTGCGCAAGCGCATCAACACCACCGCGAGCTTTCTCGCGCACGCCGGGTACAACACGCTCGGCATCATTCTGCCGTACTTTTTCGGCGTATAGAGAGAAGCCGCTCTAGGCGGCCAGCGAGCCCGTGACCCGGGCAACGGGCGCGGGCTCCAGGGCGGCGGCGATGCGGACGAGCAACTCGCTCGTCTCCACGTCGAGCCCGCGAGCTATGCTCTCCAGCACGCGGGAGGAAGGATCTTTTTCGCCGCGCTCGATCTCCGCGAGGTAGGAGACGGAGATGTGGGCGCCCTCGGCAACCTGCTTGAGGGTAAGACCCCGCTCGGTGCGCTCGGCGCGCAGCGTCTCGCCTATAGCGGAGAGGAGATCCCTCTTCTCGTGTCCCGTGCCGATCTCGACGGTCTTCACAAAAGAGATTCTATCGCCCGTCGTGCTCCAGGCGCAACCCGCCCGCCAACCGCTTGACGAACCGCACCTCCCGGGCGTCGGCCTCCGGACCGGCATAAGGCGTCTCCATGATCATCGGAACGTCCGGCAACCCGGCGAACAGTGCCGGCCAGCTCTCCCTGGCGATCCGGCCCTCCCCCACCTTCCGGTGCCCGTCGCGGTGGCTGCCGCGCCCGTTGCGCGCGTCGTTCAGGTGCACCATCGCCAGCGCATCCCCAAGCTTCGTCAGCATCTCCGCCGCCACGGACCTCGCCTCCTCCCTCCCCGAAAGGTCGTAGCCGGCGACGAACGCGTGAGCCGTGTCCACGCAGACGCGCACCCCCGCGCGCCGGGAGACCTCCGCAAGCGCATCGAGAGTAAAACAGAGCTGCGTCCCGGCACCAACGGAGTTCTCGACCACGGGCTCCCCTATGAGTCCCGAGGGTCCGGCGTAGCGGGCGGCGCGTTCCCTCGCCCTGTCCAGGCCGGATGCGAGGCGGTCCATCCCTTTCGCCTCACCCTCGCCGCCGTGGCTCCCGGCGTGAACGACGACAAGATCCACTCCCGTCGCTCCGGCTACGACCAGCTCGCGCGCCAGAGCATCCACCGAGCGTTCGCGTCGCTCCTCGTCTGCGGAGGCGAGGTTGATCAGGTACTTCGCGTGCGCGACCACCGGCGATATTCCGGCTTCCCGCACCCCTTCAGCAAACGCCTCCGCGTCCGGACGCGGGGCCGGGACTGCCCACCCTTGGGGGTTGGAGACGAAAATCTGCACCGCCTCACATCCGTACTCCTGCGCCGTCGCAAGCGTGCGCTTGAGTCCGCGCGAAGTCGCCAGGTGCCTCCCGACCCTGTTTGTCCTCGTAGACATGGCGGAGATTGTATCTGTGGGAGGCGATCCGCGCCGGAGGATATAATCGGCGGGACTCTAGAGCGAACCGGAGGTAACGGACCGCATGGCGGTAGAAGGCAAGGTAGCCAAGATCTTGGGCAACAACGAGATCGTAATAAACCGCGGGCGCAGCGCCGGGGTGCGCCCGGGGATGCTCTTCGAGGTCTTCGCCCCCGAAGGCGAGGAGGTCTGGGACCCGGACACCGGCGAGACTCTGGGCACCGTCGAGGATATAAAGGCCCACGCCGAGGTGACGGAGGTGAAGGACAGGCTCGCCATCGCGCGTCTGCAGAACACCCGCAACCCCTTCGGCCCACTCAACATAACTGAGATGCAGGAGAACCTCCAGCGCATCTTCGGCCAGATGTTCGGTGAGAGCAACGTACACATCCAGGGCTTCGGCACGGGCTCTGAGGCGGACGACCTGGAGTCCATGTTCGGCGGGCCGCTGGAAGATCTCTCGAAGGTCCAGGTCGGCGACGCCGTCCGCGAGATAAAGCGGCGCTAGAGAGCGCCGCCGCGTGTCGCGCCTGCCCGTCACCTTCTCTCTCATATCCGCCTGCATCCTGGTCTATCTGGGCGTCGCCTACGCCGGGGCGGAGAGCTTTGGGCTGCCGTGGAACCTCGCGCTGGTGAACCAGCCCGCCCCGGTGCTCGCGGAGGGTGCGCTCATCCCCGCCCTCGTCGCGGAGGGGCAGGCTTGGCGTCTTCTCTCCAGCGTTTTCCTGCACTCTGGAGCGATACACCTGACCTTCAACATGCTCGCGCTGTACTTTCTCGGCTCGTTCGTCGAAGAGGCGTTCGGACGCTGGCGCTTCCTCGCACTGTACGTGATCAGCGGCCTCGCGGGCGGGATAGCGTACCTGTACTTCGGCGCGTTCGAGCGTCCGGCGGTCGGAGCCTCGGGGGCGATCTTCGGCCTGCTCGGCGGCGTTCTCGGATACGCCGTAAGGCGCGGCACCTTCTCCTGGCAGAATCCGATCATCCGGCAGCTCCTGATCCTGCTCGCGCTCAACCTCTACCTGGGCTTCTCGGTCCCGAACATAAGCAACACTGCCCACCTCGGCGGCCTCGCCGGAGGCTTCCTCTTCGCCTACCTGATGGCCCCGACGGTCTACGCTCGCAAGGCCACCCGTGCCGCCCTGCCGGTCACAGCAGCCCTGATAATCGAGGCGGGGCTCCTGCTACTCTGGTTCTCGC
>JBFLXF010000142.1:0-6023 GCA_040757515.1 Actinomycetota bacterium | reverse complement strand
CCGGACGAAGGCTGCGCGAAGGCGTGCTACGGCGGCGTCCAGCTCCGCCTGGGAGAGCTCCGCCGAGACGTCCGCTCCGGGGAGCGGCGAGAGCTCGCCCGCTCCCACGGCGAGCACCGCCCGCGGGCGCATCATCTGGGCGTAGACGACCGCCGCTGCTCTCCTGAGGGCCTCCGGCAACTCGCCGACGACGAGCAGGACGCTCGCGTGGCGGGGTACGCCGGTGACCCTGAGCCCCGCGGCCTCGACATCGAGGCCGCGGGCGCGCGCGGCCTCGACACCCGGGACGACGAACGTAGGGAGCTCGCGCGCCATCGCGGCGGCGAAGAGCCGCCGCAGCCCGGACGGTCTCCCCTGTCGGGCGCCGGAGATCACTGCCTCCTGAGCGCCCCCTGGCTCCAGCCGTACAGGAGCCCCAAGAACAGGATCGCCAGGAAGACCCCCATGTCGAGGAGCGCGACGAGCCCCTCCTTCCTGTAGACGACCGCCCACGGATACATGTAGGCCATCTCCATGTCGAAGGCCAGAAACAGCAGGGCGTACCCGTAGTAGCGGACGTGATACCGCGCCCACACCGGGTCCCTCGATAACTCGCCCGCCGTCGCCGGCACGTCCTTGCCCGGCTCCCGGCGATCTCTCCCCACGGAGCGGGCTATGCCGTAGACGCTCAGCACGAACCCAACCGCACCGACGACCAAGCCGAACAACAGCGCGTACTGCGCGAGAGCGCTCATCTCAGAAACCGCCGACGATCTCTACCGCGCATTTCAAACCCCAAGACCTGTCTTGGGCCCCGGGAGCCGGAGCAAGGGAAGGTGCGAAGAGTTCTCCGTTCATTCTCTCCTCCCGATCTACGGAAACGATGGCCATTGTATACCCCCCTACCCTATATGTCTAGCTTCGAGTACGTCCGGGAGTGTCGGCGCAGGGGGAGAGCTGTTGCGGCGGCCGTTACTTTGCGCGATCCGGCATCGTCCTACGGCCGCCGCGGTCGGGTGCTCCCGGATTACCACCGGGACGGCGACCCGTTGTTCTGCCGGGCGTACCGGGGCCGGGGAGCATGGTGCGTTCGGGCGGGCCCTTTACGCATCCGGGGCGTTCCCGGGCGCCTCGCCGGTCATCCCTGCGGGTACCACTCTCTGCGCCACTCTTGCATCTGCGAGATCTCCCGCTCCTGGGCGCTCACTATGTTCTGCGCGAGCTTCCTTATACGGGGGTTCTCGCTCTCCTGGCGGGCCACCTCGGCCATCTCTATCGCCGATTGGTGGTGCGGGATCATGGCGTCTATAAACGCTTTGTCGAAGGGCTTCTGCCGCGCCAGTTCCCGGGGGCTCATGGTCATGCCCATCATCTGCGACCCTTCGGAGCCCATCCGCATGCCGGCGTTGCCGAACTCCTCCTTCCTTATGTCCCTCAGCTCCCTTATCTCGGCCTTTTGGGAGGAGATTATGTTCCGGGCGAGGTCTCTGATCTCCTGATGCTCGGCGTTGTTCAGGGCTACGCGGGCCATCTGCACGGCGCCCCTGTGGTGCGGGATCATGGCATCTATGAAGCGCTCGTCGGAGTACTCGCCGTCCTCCATCACCATCCCGGTAGCGGAGCCGTGGTCCATGCTGCCGGTGGTCTCCCCGGGCCGCGCGGTCGGTTCCTCCCGGGTGCCGGGAGAGGTGCCTTCTCCTGCGGCGCCGCGGTCCGCGTTCTGGGCCGGTCCTCCGCAGGAGGCCAGGATCAGGGCCAGCAGAAGGGCGGGCAGCCCAAACCTCGCGTATCGCTTCAAGGGAAGCTCCTTTCTTCGGGTGTTCGGGTTCGTCGTCCGGGATTGCGGACGGCGGCCTACAGCCTGAACACCTGCAAGAGAGGAGCTGTGGGCCCTCGCGGGAGGTTGAGGATCGCCGCCGGCAGGCCTCTCGCCGCGACGCCGGAGGCGGCTCGCGCGAACCCCATGCCGCCCTTCCGGCTCAGCAACAGGTGGGCCGTGCCGAGCAGCAGCGCGAAGAGAGCGGCGGCGTAGCCGGTCTTCGCCAGCGGGTGGTCGTGCGCGGTCCCGGGCCCGTCCGCAGGGTGCGGCGAGTGTTCCGCGTGATGCGCGGGGATCGCGCGGACCTCCAGCTCGTGAAAGCCGCCGAGGGCTCCGTGGCACAGGAGCAGCGCCGCCGCCAGAAGGAGCGCCAGGGCGGTGCTCGTTGCGGTCCCGGACAGCGGGTGGTCGCTCGTGCCCCTCACGCCGCAGAGGATAGCAGAGCCCGGCGCACGGTAATGTCCGGACGCAGCCGCCGGTCAGGCGGCCACGGTGTAGCCGGCGCTCTCGATGGCTTTCTTGAGCCGGTCGGTACCGACGCGGCTCTCCTCGTAGGTTACTTCGACGAGCTTCGTGTCCGGGTCGGCGCTCGCGCGCTCGACGCCGGAGAGCTTGCTCAGCTCACCCTCGATGGCTGCCTTGCAGTGGGCGCAGCTCATGTCCGGCACGCTGAACCTCGCTTCGGCCATCTCGCTTCTCCTCTCTAGACCTTCAGGAAACGTTCTACTGCGGCGAGGAGCTCAGAGATCTTCTCGTCGGCCTCCTCGCCGTGCTCTATGGAGTGACGGACGCAGTGCTCGGTGTGGTCCTTCAGGACGAGCACGCCCGCCTTCTCCAGGGCGCTGACGACGCTGGCGATCTGGGTGAGGATATCCACGCAGTAGGCGTCCTCCTCGACCATGCGCTGCAGCCCCCGCACCTGTCCCTCTATGCGCCTGAGGCGGTTCCTGAGCTTCTCCTTGTCGCCGGCCTTGATGTAGCCGTGGGCCGTCTTCTCCAGCTGCTCTTCCACTAGCCGATCTCCTTCCGCCGCAGCCTGAGCGCGTTGCCGACCACCGTGACCGAGGAGAGCGCCATCGCCGCCGCCGCGAACACCGGGTCCAGGAACCCGGCCTCGCCGAAGAACGGGTATAGCGCCCCCGCCGCTACCGGGATGAGCGCCACGTTGTACGCGAAGGCCCAGAACAGGTTCTGCTTTATGTTTCTCACCGTGGCCTTCGAGAGCCTTATGGCGCGAGCAATGCCGCGCACGTCGCCGGAGATGAGCGTGATGTCCGCGGCCTCCATCGCCACGTCGGTGCCGGTGCCGATGGCTATGCCGACGTCGGCCTGCGCGAGCGCCGGAGCATCGTTTATCCCGTCGCCGACCATGCCGACTCTCTTGCCCTCGGCCTGCAGCCGCTCTACCTCGGCGGCCTTGCCTTCGGGTCTTACCTCGGCGAGCACGCGGTCTATACCGAGTCGCTTCGCGATTGCATAAGCCGTGCGGCGGTCGTCGCCGGTGAGCATCGCGACCTCGAGTCCCATGGCGTGCAACTCCTCGACTGCTCCCTTGCTCTCCTCCTTGAGCGCGTCGGCGACCGCCAGCAGTCCTGCGGGTCTCCCGTCCAGGGCGACGAGGATCGGGGTCTTCCCGGCCTCCGTGAGCTCCGCCACCCGTGACGGCAGCTCGTCACCCTCGATCCCCGACTCTGCGAGGAAGCGCCGGGTTCCCACGACGACCTCGCGTCCCTCGACGCGCGCCCGGATGCCTCCGCCGCTCACGGCGCGGAAGCTCTCCGGTTCGGCGAGCGCGAGACCCCTCTCTCTAGCACCCCCGACAATGGCCTCGCCCAGGGGATGCTCGGAGCCGCGCTCGGCGGAGGCGGCGAGCCATAGCAGCTCCCTCTCCGGGAGCCCGTTGGCAGAGATCACATCGGTCAGCTCCGGCTCGCCGCGCGTGAGGGTGCCGGTCTTGTCCAGGACGACGGCGGTCAGTTTGTGCGCGGCTTCAAGGGCCTCGCCGCCCTTGATCAGGATGCCGCTCTCGGCCCCCTTGCCGGTGCCGACCATTATGGAGGTCGGGGTCGCCAGGCCCATCGCGCACGGGCAGGCGATGATCAGGACGGCAACGAAGTTAAGCAGCGCGAACGTGAACGCCGGCTCGGGACCGAAGAACCACCACACGAAGAACGTTATCGTGGCGATCACCATCACCACCGGCACGAAGACGCCGCTGATTCTGTCCGCGAGCCGCTGGATGGGGGCCTTAGATCCCTGCGCCTCCTCTACCATCCTGATGATCTGGGCGAGCGCCGTGTCCCTGCCGACCTTCGTGGCCTCGAAGCGGAACGTGCCGGAGGTGTTCATCGTCGCTCCGATCACTTCGTCGCCCGGCCTCTTCTCGACCGGGATGGACTCGCCTGTGATCATGGCCTCGTCCACCGCCGACTCGCCTGCGATGACGCGCCCGTCCACCGGCACCTTCTCACCGGGCCTCACCACGACCACGTCTCCGACCCGGACCTCCTCGACCGGCACGTCGACCTCCTCCCCGTCTCTTACGAGGCGTGCCGTCTTCGCCTGCAGGCCGGCGAGTCTCTTTATCGCTTCGTTGGTGCGGCCCTTCGCCCGCGCCTCTAGCAGACGCCCGAGCAGGATAAGGGTGATGATCAGAGCGGAGGTGTCGAAGTACACGTCGGCGCGGTCTCCGGCGAAGAGTCCGGGCGCGACGGTAGCCGCCACGCTATAGGAGTAGGCGGCACTCGTCCCGACGGCGACCAGAGTATTCATGTTGGCCTGAGCGTGCCTCAGCGCGCCCCAGGCACCCCGGTAGAACCGCCGCCCCGCCCAAAACTGCACCGGCGTGGCGAGCACCAGAAGCGTCCAGTTCAGCCACGCCACGGGCACCGGCGGCATGAAGCCGAACATCATCGGGAGGCTGCCTATGAGTATGGTTGCCGTGAGCGCCGCCGCGAGTAGCAAGTCGCGCCGCAGCCTCCGGTACTCGCGCTCGTGGGCATCCTCGAATGATTCCCCGGCCTTCTCGCGCACCACGCCGTAGCCCGCGCCTTCGACGGCCCGCTCGAAGTCCTCCATCCCCGCGACCCCATCGAGGTGTTCGACGGTGGCTCTCTCCGCGGCGAGGTTGACGCTCGCGCCGAGTACTCCCGGCACCCTCTCCAGCGCCCTCTCGACCCGCCCGGCGCAGCTCGCGCACGACATACCCGCAACCCCGAAGCTCGTCTTCCGCCTCTCGACGCCGTATCCTGCGCCCTCGACCGCCCTGATCAGGGCATCCGGCTCGACGGAGGTAGGGTCGTACTCCACAGTCGCACTCCCCGCCGCGAAGTTCGCGTTCGCCGAAGCGACGCCCCCAACCCTCGAGAGCGCCCCCTCCACCCGCCGCACGCACGCCGCGCAACTCATGCCCGTTACCGGCAAACGCAGCCTCTGCGTCGTCTTATGCACCAGCGCCTCTCCTTTGTCCATCTCGACGAGGGCAGTTTACCATACCCCCCCATCCTATTACGGAGAGGAGTTCGCGGGGAAGGAGCGAGCTGGTGACGGCTACTTCTTTTTGGTGTCTCTGAGGATCTCGAAGATCTCGGTTATGAGGGCTTCGCGTTTGTCGGGGGGCAGATCGCGGGGATGGATGGTCTGTTTATCGGACTGGAGGTTGCGAAGGGTCGCCTCTTCGGCCAGGTACTGGTCTATGAGGCGGACGACGGCGTCAACCTTCTCGCGGGGGAGTCCATCGCCGCCGCGGGTAAGTCTGCTCCACATGAGGTCTATGCACCCTTTCCGTCTCTATGGGCGGTTCGCGGGCAGATTATACTTCGGCTTCCGGGGACGGGGAGGGGCGAACATCGGCGGGACGCCGGCTAGGCCTGCGGTGGGAGGCGGCCCTGTGGCGAGGGAAGCTGCGCTCCCCGGAGGGAGAGAAGCAGTCCCCGTTCTGCCAGGAGAAGGTGGTGATACGGAGGGTACGGTCGTCTATCTCGACCAGGTTGAAGCTGGAGAGGCGACCGGGTCGGATGCGGTTGGAGATCGTACCCGCCGTGGAGATGAGAAGACCTGCCGTACCCCGCTCGACGGTGTGGACGGCCTCCTGGTGGTCGTGTCCGCAGAGGATAAGCTCTGCCCCCAGGTTGGCGAAGGCGTGGAGGGCCTGCTCGGTATTGGCGAGCCCGTGGCGGCCTGAGATCTCGCCGCGGATGGGGTTGTGGTGGATCATGACTATCCT
>JBFLXF010000141.1:0-6029 GCA_040757515.1 Actinomycetota bacterium | reverse complement strand
TGGCCGAGGGCCGGGCGGGCAGAGAGCGCTACCGGGTGCGTGGCACGCCTACGGTGATGCTCTCCGACGGGATGAAACTGAGGCATCCGATCGCCTTCCCCAAGCTGCGGGAACGCAGGGTGGTGGGGATCGACGAGCCGCCCTGCTGCGGCGCAGGCTGCCTGGAGGCCACTCGCAAGCTCTTCGAAGAGGCCCTCTCCCGAACCTAAGCCGATGAGGACCGGGAGAGGCTGGCGGTGTGGGCCGGCGATAAGGCCCGCGAAAGCGGTATCGGGGTCAGGGTCTTCGAGCCGCGCATAAGAAGCCACATGGTGAGCCTCTTCCTAGACCACTCGCGGATCGCCTAACCGAAATCTTGCGTCGCGGCATCTGAGATGCCAAGAGCACGTTGGGATGAGTCCTCGCCCGCAGGGGAGAGTAGCGTCATGGTGCCGCGTGTGAAGAGGGTCTACGAGGATGCAGGATCGGATGACGTGGAGCCCATCCTCGCCCTGACTCTTCGCGCGTCACCGGCGCCGCCAGGGGGACTCGTTGAGGCCGGCGCGAAGCCACTGTCTGGCGCGCGGTAGCGGAACTATTTGGGGGCTCCGCTGCTATAGTGGGTGGCATCTCGAGTAAGGGATAGGTTTGCCCGGACGGAGGAGTGTGAGGCCGGCGAGAGACACGGATCCTTTGCCGGAGGTAGGCCGGCACCTTGCCTCGGGAGCCGGGCGGTTTACGGCGAACGTCTGGTCCATCCTCCAGACTTCGGTTGCGGCCAGCCTCGCCTATTTCCTCGCCACCGTGGTGTTGCGCAACGAGCAGCCCTTCTTCGCCCCCGTGGCAGCCGTCGTCACGCTGGGGCTCGCCCCCGGCGAGCGCGGCCGGCGTGCCCTGGAGGTGGCTTTGGGGGTCGTCCTCGGGCTCGGAGTCGCCGACGTCCTCGTGCGGATCATCGGCGTAGGAACGGCGCAGATCGGGGTCGTGGTGGCGCTCGCGATGGCAGCGGCCGTGCTCGTCGGGGAGAGGAGGCTCTTGGTGAACCAGGCGGCGATCTCGGCGATCCTGGTGATGGTTCTTCAGCCTCCGAACGCGCCCTTCTCGCCCGATCGCTTCTTCAACGCCCTGGTGGGCGGCGGAGTCGCCCTGGCTATCAGCCACCTCTTCCCGGTGAACCCGGTGCGTCTGGTCGAGAGAGCAGCCGAGCCGATCTTCCGGAGTCTGACCGCCGTCCTCGAGGAGGTGGCCGAAGCCCTTGAAGGAGACGACCTCAACCAGGCCGAAGCCGTACTGGAGAGGGCGAGGGAACTCGACAATCGGGTGAGAAGCCTCAGTGAGGCGCTCTCCGCAGGCTACGAGACCGCCCGACTCTCACCTACCCGGCGCAGATCCCTCAAGCACCTGGAGCTCTACGCCGGCGCAAGCATCAGGATCGAGCTGGCCGTTATCAACACGCGCGTTCTGGCTCGCGGCGCCGCCAACGTCCTGAGGCGAAAGGAGACAGTTCCTGCCGTCCTGCCCGAGGCCATCCGCGACCTCTCGCGCGCGGTGCGGGCGCTGGCCGAATACCTGGAGGCGTCGGAAGAAGAGGAGGAGATCCGGGGAGCAGAGAGAGCGCGGCGGTTCGCACTCTCAGCGGCCCGTGGCGCGACCGAGGCGCTCGGAGAGAAGCACGACCTGGCAATCAGCGTGCTGGTGGGCCAGGTCCGTTCGATGGCCGTAGACCTCTTGAGGAGCACAGGCATGAACCAGGCTCAGGCCCTCGCCGCCCTGGAGGAGGTCGCGCCTCGGGGACCCGATGATCCCTGAACCCGAGGCTTGCCCGGACGACGGCCCTCTATACCCTCCAAGCGGTCCAGCCGCCCTATCGTGCCGCGCCTGTACGTCACCCCTGACCGGCCTCGCTCTCCGGCCAGGACGACCTCACCCGAGAGTCTTCATACCCCTTGACATCCACAAAAAAGATAATAACATACATACAGTATGAATATTAATTACTGAACGTTGGAATGGGAGGAGGGTATGTTTGGCCGTGCAAAGACGGACAAAGCACCTATGAGCTCTGTTGACCATTGAGGAGGCTTTCGACGTGCGTCTCTCGCGTGGACGCCGGATTATGGTTGGCGGGGCATCCCGGGGCTAGAGGGTCAGTAGGATCAGATCGAAGACACAGGGAGTAATGAATGACGCGGACGAATGTCAGGAAGACCTCTGCGCCGGCATCCTGGCCGGCGCCACCGACAGACTTGACTTCCGAGGAGGTACGGGCCGTAACCGGGGCGGTTAATCCCCTTATCGCGGACGCTCTGGCGCTCTACCTGAAGACCAAGAACTACCACTGGCACCTCTCGGGCTCGCGCTTCAGGGATTACCATCTACTCTTCGATGAGCAGGCCGGAGACATCCTCGGATCGGTGGATGTCCTGGCCGAGCGAGTAAGGAAGCTTGGCGGCGGCACGATCCGCAGCATCTCGCACGTGAGAGAGCTACAGACCATCCCCGACGATAACGAGGAGCTTGTTCCCGCCGGCGAGATGATCCGCAGGTTGTTGGAGGATAATCTGCGGATGGCCGAGGCCCAGCGGGAGGCCCACAGGGTGTGCGAGGAGGCGAGGGATGTGGCGACGGCCGGTATCCTGGAGGGCATAATCGACGAGACCGAGAGGCGCGTCTGGTTCTTGTATGAGATCTCCCGGGGAGAAGAGGCCCAAGTCCCGCCGACCGGCGACGCTTCGCGCAAACGAGCTCGCGAGGCCCGGGAGAGCGACTGGTTTCTGTTCGCGATCCCCGAGGAGGACACCTCGGAGCGAGTAGACTGAAGCACCTTCGCTTCGGACACTGCGGGATGCCTGGACCGGGCACCGGAGAGCCCTCTTTACAGGGGCAGCGAGGAGATAGCAGCGGCGAGAGGGGGGATACCCGGGGGATATCCGCCTCCTGTGGGGCGTTGTTTCTAACCGGCGGACGTCCGGAACACCGGAGCAATACAGCCTGCCGGGTGATGACGACGTACGCCCGTCTCCCAATGCCGATACACTTAGGGCGCAGGTCCGTAGGCGGATACCGCACAGGAGTAACTAGAGGAGGGCTCTCCATGGACCCGTCCGAAGATTACGCTGGCCATACCGAGCAGTGCGCCAAGGCACGCCGAATGAGCCTTGACATCCGCGTTGCCAACGATAAGTTGCATACGGTATGAATGTTAGAGAGGATGGCAGGAGGCGGCGTACGCAGGCAGAGAGGAGGGCTGCCACCAGGCGGGCGCTTCTGGACGCGGCGCGTTCCCTGTTTGCCGAGAAGGGCTACCACGAGACGTCCGCCGAGGAGATCGTGCGGCGAGCGGGTCTGACGCGTGGAGCGCTCTACCACCACTTCAAGGACAAGCGAGATCTCTTCCGGGTGGTAGTCGACGAGATGGAGGGTGAGATAGACGAGGAGATCGAGGCGGCCGAGCGCGCCGAGGGCCGGCTGCCGGATGCTGTAATGGCGGGGTATCGCGCCTTTGTCGACGCCGTCCTCGATCCAGAGATGAGGCGCACCTTCTTCCTTGACGGGCCGTCGGTGCTGGGCTGGGAGTGGCGCGAGATAGACGCGCGCCACGCGGTGGGCAAGATCGAGGAGGGACTTGAGGCACTCATCGCCGGGGGTTACGTGGAGCCTCAGCCGGTGGGACCGCTGGCGCGCCTGATCAACGGCGCTCTGCTGGAGGCGGCGTTCTTTGTGGCGGACTCCGAGGATCCCGAGAGGGCCAGGGATGAGGCATGGGACGCCATGGAACGTCTCGTGGGCGACTTCATTCGACGCCGCTCTCCTGCTCAGAGTTAGACCGACAGAGGTTCTGAAGAGGCACTGTGATAGTTCCCGCTATTTGCAGGCATTTGTTAGTGGGCGATGCTGGGTTCGAACCAGCGACCTCTGCCGTGTGAAGGTGGTCTGCTGCATACCATGTCCTGCCGTGTCCGAAAATTACGCCGTTTTGCAGGTATTTTACGAAAATCTCGGCGGCAGTGTATCCGCCGCGTACGCGCCTGTATCGGCCCGGTTGCAGTAACTTTCCGGTCTCGAAGAGCGTGTTTTGGCGACACGCCCCAACGCGGTTTCTGTGGAGTTTCTAGCGTTATTGCCGCTTGGGGTATTTGCGTGCGGCGGCGAGGAATTCTTTGCCCTCCCTGATTGTATGCTCTGCATCCTCTTCGCTCACGGTTTCGGGTGTTACGGAGTAGTCGGCGGCTTGCCGGAGTCCGAAAGCCTCGATCAGGAGCCGGTGGTAGCGTAAAAGTCCAGCTCTCCGGTCTTCGCGAAGTGACGGCCGAACTGCGGCCACCACCTGAGCGTGTCGGGAGTAGCTCGAACCTCTGGAGAGAAGCGGGGCCCCGGCGGTGTAGAAGCTGCCGTGGTAGGCGTGGGAGGCGGAGAAGTCCGCGTGGCCGTCTTCCAGCAGGCTTTCGGCGGCCTCGAACGAGCGTCGCGCCTTCGCGAGGAGGTTGTCGAGGATCTCCTGACCCTCGCTCATCCGACCGCGGGCGAAACGATGGCGCCTTCTTTGCGGGCGTTGATCAGGTACGGCTCCGAGGAAGCCCGGTAGTCTTCGATGCTTACCGGCACCAGGGAGAGCACGAGGCCGGCTTTCAAAGCCAGGGAAGCCACCGCTCCGGAGGAGCCGGATCTCCCGACCAACCTCGACCGGCCCCTCTAGCAGCAACAGCAGGTCCAAGTCCGCTGCCCTCGTCGGCTTCCCCTCGGGCCCGGGAGCCGTAAAGCCCGAGACCCCGGTAGCCTCGCGAATGCGATCCATGCGAGGTATTTCTAGGCGGAAACGTCCTTGGACTTCTCGCGCCAGACCTGGAGCTTGTCCAGGTAATCCAGGTGCTCCTCCATCGCCCTGGCCGCCTCTTCTTCGTCGCCGTTGATTATCCCCCTGGCGATGGCAATGTGCTGCCGTACCGTAGCCCCGGCCACCTGTGGGGACATGTTGAGGAATAGCACCTGGCGGATGACGCTGTGCAGAGCGAAGACGAGCGAGGCCAACACGCGGTTCTGAGAAGCCTCCGCGATCGCCGTGTGAAAGGCAGAGTCTATCTTCGGCCCCTCGGGGTCTTCGACCGTGATCTCCTTCTGGCGGTCTATGATGCCCCTCAAGGTCTCGATGTCCGCCTCGGTGCGCTTACGCGCGGCGGCTCGCGCCGAAGGTACCTCCAGCAATCTGCGGACGTGGGCGATCTCCTCAAAAGAGATGTTCCCGAACTTCAGGGTGTCCTCGATGGACTGACCGAGGGAGAGCCCGAGGGACTCATGGTCCACAACTCTGACGAAACTGCCTCCACCCGCCCCGGGGATCTTGGTGATCAGTCCGGCGGACGCGAGACTGCCCAGAGCCTCGCGGACGGTCGTCCGGCTCACCCCAAAGCTCTCCGCCAACTCCAGCTCGCTGGGTAGCCTGTCGCCCTCGGCGAACTCACCCGACAGGATGGCCTCCCGAAGCTGCACTTCCACCTGCTCTCGTGCCCGTCGCACCGGGACCGGTTTGAAAGACATCTGTCTTCTCCTTCTGCTCTGTCCTTCTACTGTATTATTGTCGAATACAATACATTATCCTCGATCTTGGAGGGCTTTGTAGAGCATCTAACGTAGCGGACAACCAGCGAGAATAGCTCCGTGCTTTCGGGGATTACCCTTCCGTCCCATTGACAGTCAGGTTTTTTAATGTCATACTTTTGTCTATGACAACGGGTCCTAATCAAGCAACCGTCAAAAGCGGCTCGCCCTTGGAAGCCCGCAGCGGAGCCGGTTTTGTTTGGTGCTGGGCGGTGCTGACTGGGCGAAGCAGTAATAGACGAGACGGCTCCTCCCGGAGGTTCATTTGGGCGCCCGGATGATTTGCGCAGAGACCGGAGAGGAGATCGATGATCGATGGAAGTATAAGGGAGGCCTGGATCGTGGGGGCGGTGCGCACGCCGATAGGGCGCCACGGCGGGGCCTTGAGCGCGGTTCGTCCCGACGACCTCGGGGCCGTGGCGCTCGGCGCCCTCGTGGAGCGCACCGGCGTCCCG
>JBFLXF010000140.1:0-6030 GCA_040757515.1 Actinomycetota bacterium | reverse complement strand
CGGTACGTTCCTCATGAGCCAGGCGGTCGGGCGGCGCATGATCGAGCGGCGGACGGGCGGCACGATCATCAACATCTCCTCCGTCGCCGGCCTCGTCGGCGGACACCCGGACTACATGCAGACCGTCGGATACAACTCCTCCAAGGGCGCCATCATCTCGATGACCCGCGACCTGGCGACCAGCTGGGCGAAGCACGGCATAACGGTCAACGCCATCGCTCCCGGGTGGTTCCCGACGCGTATGAGCGGGGCTCTCATCGAGAGGTTCAAGGAGAAGATGCTCGAAGGCATCCCCCTCGGGCGCTTCGGCAACCCGGAGGATCTCAAGGGCGTGGTCGTCTTTCTTGCTTCGCCCGCCGCCGCCTACATCACCGGCCAGACGCTTGTCGTGGACGGCGGCGCGACGGCGTGGTAGTGACGTGAGGTTTCTGCCCGGGCGTCGCCGGCTCAAGCTCGGGCAGTCTCTGGGCGCGTTCCGTTCGCCGGACAATGAGGACATCTCCCCGCTATACGTCTTCTTTGAGGTGGCAAACGAGGGGCGCGAGCCTATCGAGCTCTCGCGCCTCTACGTGACGCCGAAGGGCGAGCGGAGCCCGATGGCTGAAGTAGAGATGGAGGGCGAGCGCCCCCTGCCCCTGTCGCTGGCTCCCGGGGAGACGACCAGGTTCTGGGTGAGGGCGAAAACCCTGGCGAGGGAGCTGAAGGAGGCGGGTCACGGTGGCAGGCCGCGCCTCGTCCTCGTCGCCGAGGACGGCGGGGGGGGACGAGCGTGAGCTGCGCTTCCGGTTCCGGGTGGACGAGTACCTCGTCCTGAAGGACGAGTAGAGGCCGGCTCTCACCGGCGCGGGTGTCTCTCCGGGTAGCAGCGCCGGAGATCGATCGTACAATAGCTTCTCGCGAATGGTTGTCGACCGGTTCCGGAGGTCGGGTTTGGCGGACGTAACGGTGATAGGCGGAGGTCTTGCCGGAAGCGAGGCGGCCTGGCAGGCGGCTGAGTCGGGCTGCTCGGTGGAGCTCATCGAGATGCGCCCGGTGAGGGAGACGCCCGCGCATCGCACCGACCTGTTCGCCGAGCTGGTCTGCTCGAACTCTTTGGGCAACCGTTCTCTTGAGACGGCCTCGGGACTCCTCAAGGAGGAATTGCGGCGTCTCGGATCGATCATCCTGCGCTGCGCCGACGCCAACTCCGTCCCGGCGGGTGGTGCTCTCGGGGTCGCGCGCGAGGGATTCCCGCGCGCCGTCACCGAGGCGGTGTGCGCCCACCCGAACGTAGAGGTCGTGCGCAGGGAGGCTACGGAGCTTCTTGAGGGGCCGACCGTCGTAGCCACCGGTCCGCTCACCTCGGATGCGCTGCACAGGAAGATCGAGGAGCTCTCCGGCGAGAGTCTCTACTTCTACGACGCAGCTTCTCCGATCCTCCACCGGGACTCGCTGGATATGGATACCGTCTACCGCGCCTCCCGCTACGGCAAGGGCGAGGCCGACTACCTGAACTGCCCGATGACCGAAGAGCAGTACTACTCCTTTGTCGAGGAGCTCGCCACCGCCGAGCTCTCCCCCATAAAGGACTTCGAGGAGGACCTGTACTTCGAAGGCTGTCTCCCCGTCGAGACCATCGCCCGCCGTGGCCCCGACACCCTGCGCTTTGGTCCGATGAAACCCGTCGGCCTCCCCGACCCCCGCACCGGCAGAGAACCCTACGCCGTCGTGCAGCTCAGACAGGACGACGCCGAGGGCCGCCTCTACAACATGGTCGGCTTCCAGACCCGCCTTAAGTGGGGCGAGCAGCGCCGCGTGTTCAGGACGATCCCCGGCCTCGAGAGGGCGGACTTCGCCCGCTACGGCGTCATGCACCGCAACACCTACCTCCCCTCGAACCGCATGCTCGAGGCGACGATGAGTATACGGCCCTCCATAAGCGAGAAGCCTCTGTTCTTCGCCGGACAGCTCACCGGGGTCGAGGGCTACGTCGAGAGCACCGCGATGGGTTACATCGCGGGCACCAACGCCGCTCGTGCCGCCCGGGGTGAGGAGCCTATCGCAATGCCCCGCGCTACCATGATAGGCGCTCTGGCCCACTACATCACCACCAAGGACGGGACGCTGCAGCCCATAAACTCCAACTGGGGACTCGTGCCGACCGCCCCGAAGAAGGAGAACGGCCGTCGCATTCCCAAGCCGGAGAGAAGGCGCCGACAGGCGCGGATGGCCCTCACCGCCCTGGAAGAGTTCCTCGGCGCCGGCGTCCCGGGCTGAGAAAGCCCTTCAGCCCTCTCCCGCCAGAGCTATAATAGATACCGATGTATCAACCGGTGCGGATGTGTGGGTCCGAGGAGGAGGCCGGGTTATGGGGCTCTACATGACGCAGTTCTCCTACACGGCGGAGGCTTGGAAGGCGCTGGTCAAGGAGCCGGAGGACCGGGCTGCGGTGTTCGCCGAGCATGCCGGGAAGCTGGGCGGGCGCATGCACGCGCTCTACTACTGCATGGGTGAGTACGACGGCGTGGTCATCTACGAGGCCCCGGACGAGGAGACGGCTGCGGCCATCGTCTTTACTGCCGTCTCTCCCGGGCACCTCAAGGAGACGAAGACGACGCCTCTGATGACCGTGGAGCAGACGATGCGGGCGATGGAGAAGGCCAGGGGTGAGGCGTACCCCGGTCCCAAGCTCTGGTCGCCGCTCCCGAGCTGAGGCGCTAGAGCTTCGCGGCGACTCCGGTGTGGAGGGCGGTGTCCAGGATCGTCTCGACGAGACGCTCGAAGGAGATGCCGGCGGCCTCGGCTGCGAGCGGGAAGGTGGAGGTCTCCGTAAAGCCGGGAATGGTCTTGACGTCCAGGATCTGCGGCGTGCCCTCTTCGAGGATCATGTCCACGCGTGCGTAGCCGGAGCAGCCCAGGATGCGGTAGGCGGTGAGGGCCGTCTCCTCCAGCCGGGTTGAGATCTCTGGCGGAACCTCTGCCGGTATCGCGAAGTCCGTCATGCCGGGGGTGTATTTAGCCTCGAAGTTGTAGGCGCCCTCGCGCGGGCGGATCTCGACGAGCCCCAGGACGGAGGGTGGAGAGCCCGCTGGCTCCAGGATGGGGACGGAGATCTCCGTCCCGTCCACCCATCGCTCCAGCAGGATCTTGGCGTCGTAGCCGAACGCTTCGTAGACGGCGTCGAGCAGTGCGCCGGGCTCCTCGACCCGCGAGAGACCGAAGCTCGATCCTTCGCGTGCGGGCTTGACGACGAGCGGGTAGCCGAGGTACTCGGCGGCGACGTCCAGCGCGGCGGCGGCGCCCATCTCGTTCATGGCGCGCCGCAGAAAGGTGCGGAAGGGCGGCGTCTCCATCCCGGCGGCCCGCAGGGCACGCTTGGCGTAGTCCTTGTCCATGCACCGGATCGAGGAGAGCGGGCCGCTCCCGGTGTACGGGACGCCCAGGGTCTCCAGGAGTGCCTGCACGGTGCCGTCTTCGCCGCCGGGACCATGCAGACAGATAAAGGCCGCCTCGGGGGAGAGTTCCATGATCGCGCCGGTGGTCGTCTCCTCTATATCGAGCGGGTGGACCTCGTGGCCCAGTCGCTCGAGGGCGTGCTGGACGCGTCGCCCCGTAGCGAAGGAGACGTCGCGCTCCATCGAGGTGCCGCCGCGCAGTACGACGATGCGGGTCATAACGTGTGTCCCCTAGCGGTCCGTGCCGACGGTCGGGCGGCGGCGCGATTCGTGTCCGAGTTGCGAGCCGCGCTCCAGGTCGCTGCGAAGCTCCATGCGCTCCCGGATCACCTCCGAGAGCATCTCGATGCCGCGCCTGACCCGTTCGGGCTCCACGAACGAGAAGTTGAGACGCATGTGGTTCTTGCCCGCGTCTCCGGCGTAGAATCCCTCGCCCGGCACGTAGGCGACGTTCTTTGCGATCGCGCGCGGGAGCATCGCCGTGGCGTCCAGGTACGAGGGCAGCGTCGCCCACACGAAGAGGCCGCCCTCCGGGTGAGTCCAGTGGACCTCGCGGGGCATGAACTCCGCCAGAGCGTCGAGCATCGCGTCCCGGCGCTCCCGATAGATGCCGGTCAGGCGCTTCACGTAGCCCCTCCAGTCGGCGTTCTGGAAGTAGCTTGCGATCATCATCTGCGAGAGGTTCGAGGAGCAGAGGTCCGCGCCCTGCTTGCCGACGTTGATCTTGTGCAGGATGCCGGGCTGGGCGTGCACCCACCCGAGCCTGACGCCGGGGGCGAAGATCTTGGAGAACGTACCCAGGTAGACCACCCGCTCCACGTCTCCCTCCTCCTCGATCTCCAGCGCCGCCAGAGTGGGGAGCGGCTCGCCTTCGAAGCGGAGCATCCCGTATGGGTTGTCCTCCACGATCACCAGGTCGAACTCCCGTGCGATCTGCAGAAGCTCCCTGCGTCTCTCCCTGACGAGCGTTACCCCGGCGGGGTTCTGGAAGTTCGGGACGGTGTAGATGAACTTCACGTGCAGCCCCTGGTTGCGCGCTCGCTTGAGCGTCTCGCGTACGGCAGAGGGTATGACCCCGGCGCGATCCATCGGGACGTGGGCGATCCGCGGCCGGTAGGCGGCGAAGGCATTCAAGGCGCCGGCGTAGGTCGGTCCCTCGCAGATGATCGCGTCTCCCTCGTCGAGGAATACCTTGGCTACCAGATCGAGGCCCTGCTGAGCTCCCGTGGTGACAAAGACGCTCTCCTGGCTCGCGGGTGTCCCCTCTGCGGCCATCACCTCCACGATGACGTTCTTTATGGACTCCAGTCCGCCGGTGGGTCCGTACTGGAGGGCCTGGGCCGCATCATCGGAGATGTTGCGCGCGATCTCGCGGAACGCCTCCTGCCCGAACGCGCGCGTGTCCGGGAAGCCGCCGGCCAGAGAGATGATGCCGGGCCTCGACAGGGTCGCCATCAGGTCGCGCGTTGCGGCCGTCTTCATCCCCTTGACGCGGCTTGCGTAGAGGAAATCGAACCTGTCGAGGTCTACGAGCGGCACGATCTATCTCCTCGTTCGTGAACTCTTGTCGGGCGCGGTTCGCCGTAGAGCGTCTTTCGGGGCTCCGGCTCTAGCCTCATGCATGGTCGCGACTCTAACACAACACTTATACAGATTGTAGACTGCGTGAGATGGGGTTTTCGGGTGCCGTGTTCGTCACGGGCAACGAGAACAAGCGCCGTGAGGCGCAAAGGATACTCGGCGTGGAGCTCGACCGCGCCGCACCCGAGGTGCCCGAGGTGCAGGCCCTCGACGTGGCGGAGGTCGCCGCGAGGAAGGCCATAGCCGCCCGCGAGGCGCTCGGCTATCCGGAGCGGCCGGTGCTCGTGGAGGACTCCGGGCTCGTCATCGAGGCGTGGAACGGCTTGCCCGGGGCGTTCACGAAGTGGTTTCTGCAGACGGTCGGCAACGAGGGCCTGCTCGCGATGCTCTCCGGTTTCGAGAGTAGGGCCGCCCGCGCCGTTTGCGCCGTGGCGGTCGCAGAGGCTGGGGGAGAGGTGAGGGTCTTCTGCGGCGAGGTGACCGGAAAGATAGCGTCAGGACCGAGGGGAGAGGGCGGGTTCGGTTGGGATCCCATCTTCATCCCCGGGTGGAGCGACCGGACCTACGCCGAGCTGGGCGAGAAGAAACACGAGGACTCCCACCGGGCCAGAGCCCTCCGGGCGACCCGGAGGTGGTTCGAGAGCAGGGGGAATAGGCCACGATAGCGCGGGGAATAACCCTTGCGTACGGAATGGTCAGGAGTGCTATTCTGTTCGTCAACCGCTGGTTTGTAACGCCGAGAGGGAAGGGGCCTTCGATGTCGGCAGAGAACGAGCATCCGGGGAACGGAGGGTCAGAGGCGCGCGAGGAGGGTGCCGTAGCCACCAGCTCCGAGCGTCTGGTGGACCTCTACCGCGAGATGGTGCTGATCAGGGCCTTCGAGGACGCCTGCCAGAGGGGCTTCAGGCAGGGCAAGATCGGGGGTTACCTACACGTCTACACCGGACAGGAGGCCGTCGCCACCGGCTTCCTGCAGGCGTTCAGGGAGGGGGACAGGGTCATTACCGCCTACCGC
>JBFLXF010000139.1:0-6034 GCA_040757515.1 Actinomycetota bacterium | reverse complement strand
AGAAGGTAGCGCTGGTGGCCTGCATGCGCAGGCTGCTGGTGATCCTCAACGCGGTGCTCAAACATCGCGTCCCCTGGAGGTCTGCTCATGCCCTAACCCCTTGACTTCAAAGACAGTTGCTTCGCTCTCGTTCGAGGCCCTGCGCCCCGATCTCTCCGGCTACACCCACATCCTAGGGCCCGACGCTGAAGCACTGCTGAGCTTTCCCTGAAGGCAAGCTGAGCGTTGAAACCCTATATGCTCTCGTTCGTCGTGGATCACCCACCGGCCGGTTCCCAGGAGCCGCCGCGGCTCTGTGCCGCGACCGGGGCACTCTTCGCCGTCACCGTTCGATGGAGCGCGAGAACTCTTGCGGGCCTTCCAGAAACTCGTCGCGGCAGCCGCGGGAGCAGAAGTAGAGGGTCCGGCCTTCCCACTCCGCGCAGACGGCCTTTTCGCGCTCGACGGCCATGCCGCACACCGGGTCGGTCGCCATGTGGACCATGTCCTTGAACCGGCCGTCCTCCAGCCAGAGCACCCGGTCGGCGATGTCCTTGATGCGCTGGTCGTGGGAGACGATGATCACGCTGCGGCCCTGCTCTTTGGCGATGCGCCTTAGCAGACGCATGATCTCGTGCCCTATCTTCGAGTCCAGGTTGGCGGTCGGCTCGTCGGCCAGGATCAGGGCCGGGTCGTTGACGAGCGCCCGCACTATCGCCACCCGCTGCTTCTCGCCTCCGGAGAGCTTCTCCGGCAGGAAGTTAAGCCGTTCGCCGAGGCCGAACTCGGCGAGAAGGGACGTAGCCTTCTGGCGCGCCGCGCCACGCTTCACGCCGGCCAGCTCCGCGACTATGGCGACGTTCTCCAGCACCGTGAGCGCCGAGAGCAGGTTGAAGTCCTGGAAGATGAAGCCGAAGTGGCGCAGGCGGACGGTGGGCAGGCGGTTCTCTGAGAGCGCGCTCAGCACCGCGCCGTTCAGATGGATCTCCCCTTCCGTGGGCTTGAGCAGCGCGCCCAGCATCGAGAGCAGGGTCGTCTTCCCGGAACCGGAAGGACCCATGATCAAAACGATCTCACCCGGCGCCACGCTCAAAGAAACATTCCGGACCGCGACCACCTCCGTCTCTCCGGAGCCGAAGCGCTTGGTTACGTGTTCCACCAGCAGTGTCGAGTCGTCCATCTCACTTCCCCCGGAATACCGTGGCCGGATCCAGCCCGGCGATTTGTCTGATCGGTATGACGGCCGCGAGCCCGGCGATGACGAGCGACACGATCCCGACCTTCAACAGCGACGCGCCGCTGACCTGCAGCGGCAGGTTGGTCCCCAGAGCGGGCACGACCGCAGAGAGCACCAGCGTAAAGGCTAGTCCTATCGCGAACCCCAGGACGACGCTGTAGAGCGCCTGTGCCAAAACGACGCCGTAGAGGCGCACGTTCCGCGCACCCAGAGCCTTGAGCACGCCGTACTCGGTACGGCGGGCGAGCGTGGCGGTGTAGACGGTGAGCGCCACCACCGCCAGCCCGGTCAGGAAGCCCGCCAGGTTCATGATCGTGAGCACGTCGCCGGCCATGTCCTGGACGAGACGGCGCTCCTGCTCGGCGAACTCCTGCCGGCTCTGGGCGGTCACGCCGCCGACATCCTCTTCTATCCTTTGAGCCACCGCTTCGGCCGTCTCCCTCCGCTCTGCCTTCGCCAGCACGAAGCTTATGACCTGCCCACCGCCCCGCACCCGCTCGAAGTCCTCCATAGAGATGAAGGCTATGGAGTTGGTGAGGGTCGAGGTGCCCCCGGAGAGGCCGCCGACCTCAAGCTCCTGGCCGAGGATCTTCACCTCATCCCCGAGCTTTATGCCGGAGCGTTCCGCCGCGCCGCCGTCGATAACGGCTTCTCCGGGTTCCGGCACCGCGGTTCCTTTCTCGACGCGCCACGGCTTGCCCATCTCGGCGTCGTCGGGAAGCCCGATCACGTAGGCCAGGCTCTGCTGCTCCCCGGCATCGACGGGGCCCGTCAGGTACATGATGGGCGTCACCGACTCGACCCCCGGCACGTCCTCCACCTCGTTCGTCACCGATGAGGTGATCCAGGAGGAGACCATGTGCAGGTTGCGCACGCCGGATTGCGCCACCCACACGTCGGCCTTGGAGTTGTCGATGTACGCCGTGAGCTGCCTCTCGGCGCCGGTCATGATCGCGTCTAGCGCGAGGATGAGCATCAGCGCGAGGGCTACCCCGCCCACGGACATCGCGAGCCGCACCCTGCTCTGGAACAGGTTGTGGAAGGCCAGCCGCAGCATAACCCCACCTACCTCCTGAAGACCTCGGCCGGGGCGAGCTTCGCCACGGTACGGGCCGGCAGGATCGCACCCAGGAGCGCCATGACGAGCCCCATCAAGAGCGCCCATCCGACCACTCGCGGCTCGATCGCCACCAGAAACTCCGGTCGCAGGGACACGATGATCCAGGCCGCGACGTAGGCGAGCCCTACCCCCAAGACCGAGCCCAGGCCCGCGGCGATCAGGGCCTGGGTGGTTACCACCCGGTAGAGCACCCGGTTGCGGGCTCCGACGGCCTTGAGCACCCCGTACTCCTTCTGCTTTTCGACGGTAGCCGTGTAGATCACCAGCCCGACCACCATCGCCCCCACCAGGAGGGAGATCCCGACCATCAGTCTCAAGGGACCGCCGAAGGCACGGGCGAAGAGCTCCTGGTCGTTGTTCGCCATCGTGCTCTTGAGCAGCGCGTCGGCGTCCGGCAGATCGCTCAGGCGCTCGCGCAGCGTCGCGGGCGTAACCCCATCTTCCGGAGTAACCAGCACCATGCTCGTGGCCCCCGGCGCGCCCATCAAGTTCTCCACGGCATCCTTGCGCGCGAACATCAGGCCCGCCGCCCACATGGACGTGCCCTCGGAGATCCCGACCACGGCGAAGTCTCTCTCCCCCACGGAGATCTCGTCGCCCACCGAGATGTCGTGGGTCTCGGCCAGCGCGCGGTCGACCACGAGCTCGTCGTCCGCCCGTACGCCCCGGCCCTCGGCGAGCTCCCAGGGACCGCCGCCGGACTTCCGATCGTAGCCCACGATCTGGGCCCCCTGCTTCTCGTCGTGCAGCTCGAAGACGACGAACTGGGAGGCGATGCCCAGCGCCTCGGATATCCCCTTGGTCTCGCGAACAGAGGCGACGGTGCCGGGCGGGAGGACGGAGCTGGCCGCAAAGAAGTTTCTTATACCTTCCTGGGCGACCACCACGGAGCCGGGGGAGTTGTCCAGGTAGGCCGAAGCCTGTTTATAGACGCCGCTAAGGAAGCCGTTCAGGACCAGGATCAGCATCAGCGCCAGCGCCACCCCGGCCGCGCTCAGAAGAAGGCGCACCTTGTTCTGGAACAGGTTGCACCGGGCGAGCGACATCTCGGTGCTCCTTCCTATCCGGGACTCACCGCATGCGCGGCTCGCCGGCCCGGAATCCGACGCGCTCGACGGCAGCGGCGAGCCGGTCGGGGTCGGTTACGGACGGGTCGTACTCTACGTAGGCCATCTCCGTCGCGGGGTTGACGTACGCCTGCGCGACCCCCGGCACCTTCGAGAGGGCCCTCTCCGCGGTCAGCGCCCCTCCGCCTCCGCAGCCCAGACCGTAGATCGGGACCGTGACGCGCCTGCTGTGCGCGGCGGCGCCGCCCTTGTGCCGAACGTCCATGACCGCCTCCTCTTGCGTCTCTCTGTCGGCGCAAGCGTCGCACGGCTCGCTGAACGCGGGCTGAGGAGGGTCTGAGGGTTTGCTTACGGTCCGTCGCCGGTACGAAGCGGGAGACGCACCGTGGCGGTGGTCCCGTTGCCCGGCTCGCTGTCGAGGGAGATCTCGCCGCCGTGCTGCTCGGCGATCCAGCGCGCTATAGGGAGCCCGAGGCCCGTGCCGCCGGGGTCGCGGGCGCGGGCCGGATCCGCCCGGTAGAACCGCTCGAAAACGCGCTCCAACTCCTCCGGCGGTATCCCCACGCCGGTGTCCCGGACGGTTATCTCGGCGGCCCCGTACTTCCGGCGCAACTCCAGCGTGACCCGTCCTTCCGGCGGGGTGTACTTGAGCGCGTTGTCGAGCAGGACGAGCAGCAGTTCCTTGAGCCGGTCGGGGTCGCCCTCGACGAGCGCCGGCTCCAGCGCCCCGATACCCAGGCTCTGGCCGCGCGCGAGGTGGCGCGCGGCGGCGAAGGCGTCCAGCAGCACCCGGTCGAGTTCCACCCTCCGGCGCCGCAGCGACATCCCGGCGTCCGCCCGCGCGAGCGAGAGCAGGTCGGCCACCAGCCGCGAGAGCCGCCGCGCCTCCTGGTCGGCCTCCCCGAGAGCCTCGCGCTGCTCGGCGGGCGGCTTCTCCGGGTGGCGCCGGAGCAGCTCCAGGTTGCCCTGTATGGCGGTGAGCGGGGCCCTGAGCTCGTGCGAGGCGTCAGCCACGAAGCGCCGCTGGGCCTCGTAGGACTGCTCCAGGGCGGCGAGCATCCAGTTGAAGGTGTCCGCGAGCTTCCCCAGCTCGTCGGTTCGGCCTCCGGCAGGCACGCGCCGGCCGAAGTCCCGCGAGCGGGCGATGGCGTGCGCCGTATCGGTGAGGGTCGCCACCGGGCGCAGGGCGCGTCCCGCCAGCAACGCGCCGGTGGTCAGCGCGAGGGCGGCGGCGGCGACGGCGAGCAGCGCGACCAGCCGGCGCAGCCGCGCGACGGAGGCGTCTATCCTGCCGAGCGGCGCGGCCGCCACGACGTACCGGGCCTGTCCGCTCCCGGGCAGCGCATACAGGCGCCACCTCTCGCCGCCGGGGCCGGGCGCTAACCCGAACGCCCCGCGACCGGCCTCGACCTCCACGACCGGCGGCGCGAGGGCGGCGAGGGCGTCGTAGGGCGGCCCGGACGGACGGCTCAGCACCGAGCGCGGATCCGGCTCGGGCGCAAGGGTGGCCTCGGGTGAGGCCGCGATCTCCTGCCCGTCCGCCCCGTAGGCCCGCACCACCACGTTCGGGGATACGGGAACCTCCAGCATCTCGGAGAGCTGCCGCCCGGTGGGAGCGGCCGCGGCTCTTTCGGCCACGTGCTCGGCGGAACCGACCAGCAGCAGGTCCACGTCGTCGTAGTGGGCGCGGCTGTGCACGGCGTAGATGACCGTGCAGATCAGCACCGCCATCACCCCGGTCAGCCCTCCGTACCACAGGGCCAGGCGCAGGCGGATGGACAAGCCCGCTACCCCTCCCGCAGCACGTACCCGGTGCCGCGTAGCGTGTGGATCAGGCGCGGCTCGCCCCCCGCCTCCAGCTTCTGCCTGAGCTGCTTGACGTATACCTCCAGCACGTTGGTGTTGCCGCCGAAGTCGTAGCCCCAGACCCTATCCATCAGAAAGTCTTTGGGCAGGACCCGTCGCGGATGCTCCATGAACTCCCGCAGCAACTCGTACTCGGTGGTGGTCAGGTCTATCTCGCGGTCGCCCCGCAGGGCCTGCCGCGTGCCGGTGTCCAGGCAGAGGTCCTCGAACCGGAGCACGGGCGGCTTCTCGGCCTCCTGGCGCCGCAGCAGCGACCTGACGCGGGCGAGGAGCACGTCGAAGGTGAACGGCTTGACGACGTAGTCGTCGGCCCCCTCCGCGAGCCCCCGGACCTCGTCCGAGGAGCTGTCCCGGGCCGTGAGCATGACTACGGGCAACCGGGGATCGGCGGCCCTGAGCCGCCGGAGCACCTCCAGTCCGTCCATCCCCGGCATCATGATGTCGAGTATCACCAGGTCCGGGTAGCGCTCGCGGGCGATGGCCAGCCCCTCTTCGCCGTTCGACGCCACGTCGACGTCGAAACGCTCGTAGGAGAGCCCCCGCTTGAGGAGGCTCGTTACCGCCGGATCGTCGTCGATCACCAGTATGCGCTGCACACGGGACACCTCCCCTCGTCATCTAACCCGGGTCGTGCCGTCGGCCGCAGCGGGGCGGCCCTCGGGGCGGTGCGCAGTGTTCACCGGAATTCCCGAAGATTATAGCCGCCGCGCGTCGCCGGGCGATCACCGCCCGAGCAGGTCGACGGGCGCACCTCTACCGCCGCTC